>CAJKNS010000021.1 GCA_905201305.1 uncultured Eubacteriales bacterium | reverse complement strand
CTATGGTCTTTTCGTCATAGACCGCGTTGGTCACATAAGAAAGATTGTGATCCAGCACACCGCGGCTGACCTCAATTAAAAGCTGCAGAAAAAGCGCCTGACTGAGCAGCTCCTGTCCGCGCGCGCTGCGCCGAGGTCCCACAGAGGTTGCCACCGCCGAAAAGCAGCATGCAAACAGTCCGATGAGCATTTCCAGGAACGCACCGCCCAGGAAGCCCATGATCAGCAGCACCAGCGCAATTCCCAGCGTGATCCTGTAGCGCAGGGAGGTACGTTTGAGGGCAACCCGCCGGGCAATTTCACCGTGCAGATAAACGCTGTAGAGGAACCCCACCATTCCGGCAAGCACCGCCAATACAACAAAACCGCCGCCCTCCGGCAGCATTTGCTGCACCATATAGCCGACACCCACCGCAAACAGGATCCGGCAGGGGATTTGTACCAGCACCACATTGCCGCCCTTGGGATCAAAAATCACATGGTTCAGACTCTTTCGGGATGCTGCACGGAACCGAGCGCCGGCTGCGGCAAATCGACCCGGCGTGGCTGCCACCCGATAGCCGGTGGCAAAAATCCGCTGAAACAGCTTCCGTTCCGCCTTGCTTCGCTCGCTGCCCATGGGAATCACCCGAGTCAGCACCACATAGCCCTTTTTTGTGCGGCCAACCGTCAGATAGCCGAGATTTGCCCACTCCAGAATCAGCACCGCAATATCACAGGTGCCGCCGTCGAGGATCTGCGTCAGCTGACAGGGCAGCAGACCGCCGGGCGTCAACAGTCTTGGCTGGGGTGATTGCTTTGGCGTCCGCAGCCGAAGCCGCCAGAAAATCATTAGCAGCAAAAGAACGCCCATCATGCCAATTGCCAGATATGTCACATGAATCATGGAAATGGCGGAGGACCGCACATAAAAGTACCCCTGGGGCACAGTGATCTGTGCCGTAAGGGAATCATATGCCATTCGATCCGCCACGCTGCCGGTAACGATGGTGCCGTTTACATTGACGCCGGTTTCCGTATCCTTCAGCGCGCCATAGTAGCCACTGAGCACCGCCGGAGCAAGGGCATAATCTTCCGGCATGGTACCGCTGGGCTGGGGCAAAATAACCTGAAAGCTGCACGCTCCCACATTTCTTGCCCAGCGTGAGCTGACCAGTCCCAGCTGATAAACCTCCCCCTCCGAGGTGGTGGAATAGGTGTCGCTGACCGTGTAGGACACCGTGATTGTCTGTGTTCCCGTGAAGCTGCCGCTGAGCACCACATTAACGCCGCTGTCGGTTTTGTTCACCTTATAACGGTAGGTTTCCGCAGATACCCGGCTGATATTTCCGTCGGGCAGCGGCACCGACAGCTGGTCCTGGGCTGAATCAAAGCTCAGCTGATAGGTCGCGGTAACCTGCGTCCGCCCGTTGGTGCTCACCTCAGCATTGACCGTTGCCTGGTCCACCTGGTAGTCCGCAAACACGTTGGGAATCAAAAGACATATGAAAAACAGGAAAAAAATCGCTTTTTTCATCTGTCACACTCCATTATTTAATGTAGTTAGCATACCACATTCCACCGTTAATTACAACGGGCGACGGGAATTTTCCCGTTTCCGCCACTGTCCGCTGGATACCGCGCGAAAACATTACCGGGATTTTACGTTCTTTTTGACTTTTTTGCGGAATTGATATAGTATATGGGCAGAATCCACCGCATTTCCCGGCGGTTTACAGACAGGAGGCATCCCATGGCTCAGCTGCTGAAACGACATGAAGAATTCATCCGCTATGCGCTGTTTGGCATTGCGGCGGTGGCGGCAGACGTTTTGGTCTATGCACTGACCGTCGATCATCTGGGCGTCCGGCTTGCCAATGCTGCCAGCTGGCTTGCCGCACTGATGGTTGCCTTTATCACCAATAAATATTGGGTATTTCGTCGCAGCCACGAGGGCTTTTCCAGCTTTCTTCGGGAGTTTTTTGAATTTACCATGGCTCGGCTGGCAGGGCTGGGGGTCCAGGTCTGGGGCACCGATGCTTTGATCCGCAAGGGCTTTCAGCGGTCCCTTCTGGGCATTCGCGGCGGCGCGGCAAAGCTGTTTACCACCGTGATTGTGATCGCGCTGAACTATTTATTCAGCAAATTCCTTGTATTTCGTCCCCGGGAGGTGCAGCCATGAGTCCCCAAATCACCCCGCAGGATATGCGGTTTATGGAGGAAGCCATCCGCCTGGCACAGCATGCCGCGGAGCTTGGCGAGGTTCCCATCGGCTGCGTCATCACTAAGGACGATCAAATTGTCGGCAGGGGCTACAACCGCCGCGAAACCGGGAAAACCGCTTTGGGACATGCGGAGCTCATGGCGATTGAAGACGCTTGCCGGAAACTTGGCGGCTGGCGGCTTTGGCAGTGCCGGTTATATGTCACGCTGGAGCCCTGCCCCATGTGTGCCGGTGCGATCATCAACGCGAGAATTCCGGTGGTGATCTATGGTGCCAAGGACCCGAAAGCCGGTTCGGTTGGCTCCATTACCGATTTGTTTTCCATGCCCTACAACCATCACCCCCAGGTAATTCCCGGTGTGCTGGAGGAAACCTGCGCCGCATTGCTGCGGGACTTTTTCCGCAGCCTTCGAAGCCGGAAAAAATCGGGGGAAAACGCTGCAAATATTGACAAAACGTCGTTTTCAGGATATGATAAGTAGGTTAAACATCTGCGAAAATTTGACTGAATTTTCAGCAAAATTTTACAAAAAATACGGTGCCGGATTCAATTCCGGTTGTCAGAGCACATGCATTCCCATCTGCGCCATAAATCGGTAATCTGTGCTCTTATATCGTTTATCGTTCTGACAAACCGAAACGGAGTGAAGCAGCTTGGATACAGAGGTTCTATTGCCTGACTGTGAATTTCATAAAAAGCCCTGCTATGAATGCATCAAGCGGATTTTTGATCTGCTGATCTCTCTGGTAGCGGTGGTTCTACTGTCTCCGGTGCTGCTGGTCATTTCACTGGCAATCCGGCTGGAGGATCGAGGTCCGATTCTCTATCGCGCCCAGCGGGTTGGTCGCGGCGGGAAACCCATTACCGTTTATAAATTCCGCAGCATGCGCATGCACGCGGACCGGCTGGAGGATATGCTCACACCGGAAGAACTGGAGGAATACAAAAAGAACTACAAGCTGGAGCACGACCCCCGTGTCACCAAGGTGGGCGCATTTCTCCGAAAAACCAGTCTGGATGAGCTGCCCCAGCTGTTTAATATTCTTGCCGGAACGCTGTCGCTGGTAGGTCCCCGTCCGGTGCTCCAGGAGGAAACAGAGCTGTATGGGGACAAACGGGCACTGCTGCTGTCCTGCAAGCCCGGGCTTACGGGCCTGTGGCAGGTACGGGGGCGGAGCAATGTTACCTATGAGGATGGTCGCAGACAGGCGCTGGAGCTGAACTATGTCAGCCACCGCGGTCTGTGGCTCGATATCAAAATTCTGTTCTGGACCGTTGGCGCAGTTGTCCGTATGGACGGCGCGAAATAATCCGGAATACCGCCATAAAGGGATTATGCTATGAAGATTCAAGTGATTGTTGCCGCGCACAAGGCATATCGCATGCCCACGGACCCCATGTATCTTCCGCTCCACGTGGGCAAAGCCGGAAAGGACCTGGAGCTTGGCTATCAGGGTGACAATACCGGCGACAACATCTCCGAAAAAAATGCCACCTATTGTGAGCTCACCGGGATTTACTGGGCGTGGAAGAACCTGGACGCCGATTACATCGGTCTGAGCCATTATCGCCGACATTTCCGCGGCAAGTCCGGCAAAAACAAGTGGGACTGCATTTTAACCGGCGACCAGGCGGAAAAGCTGCTCCGGGACTATGACGTTCTGGTGCCCAAGCGCCGGAATTATTACATTGAAACCGCCTATAATCAGTATGTCCATGCCCATCCTGCCGAGCCCCTGGATCTGATGATCGCACTGGCATCCGCCCAGGGTGAGAACTACCGTGCGGCGGCAGAGGCAATGCGCCACCGCACCTGGACCCACATTTATAATATGTTTATCATGAAGCGAGATATTTTTGACGGCTACTGCCAGTGGATGTTTGACATTCTCGGGCAGATCGAAGCGCAGATTGATATCTCCGACTACAGTGCCTATGACCGCCGGGTATTTGGCTTTGTGGCAGAGCGGATGCTGGACATCTATCTGGAAGCCAACAAAATTCCCTACAAGGAGGTTCCGGTGATGTTTATGGAATCTCAGAACTGGCTGAAAAAGGGCGGCGCATTCTTAAAGCGGAAATTTACCGCGAAGAAAGAGGGATAAGCTTGGATCACACGCTCCGTGAGCTTCAGCTGTGTGAGCTGGAGCTGGTGAAAGCAGTGCTTTCCATTTGCAAAAAACATCATCTGACCGTATTTATGATGGGCGGAACCTTTCTGGGCGCCGTCCGCCACAAGGGCTTTATTCCCTGGGACGATGACGTGGATTTGGGCATGAGCCGGGACGACTACGAAACGTTTTTAAAGGTTGCCCCCGATGAGCTGCCCCATGGCTATGTGCTCCGGCATTTTGCCCTAGACCCGGATATGCCCTATTATCCGGCGCAGGTAGTAGATCCCAGCTTTGAGATTCTTGACACCTCCGCTCAGATTGCCAAAACCCGCAGCGCATGGATTGACCTGTTCCCGCTGGATGGCATGCCGAAGAGCAAAATGGGCTGCCTTTTCCACAAATACCGGCTGCTGTACCTGCGGATGATGCTGAAATTCAGTCAGTTTTCCCAGGTGGTTGCGGTCAATCTTTCCCATCGTCCTCTTCATGAGCGCATTCTCATTGCCGTCGGGAAGCATCTCCATCTGGAGTCCCGGCTGGATACCCAAAAGCGTATGACGCTCATTGACCGTTGCCTGAAAAAGTACCCCTACAAAGGTGCAAACCAGGTGGTCAACTTTATGGGCGCGTATAAATTCCGTGAGATGTTCCCCAAGTCTATCTATGACAGTCTTGCGGACTATCCCTTTGAAACGCTTACCCTCGCTGCCCCTGCCGATTATGACACGGTCCTGCGGCAGATGTACGGAGACTATATGACGCCGCCGCCAAAGGACGAGCAAAACAAGCACGGCACTGTTACCGGAAAGGACACGCCATGAAACGAGTTATCACATACGGGACCTTTGACCTGCTGCATTATGGTCACATCAACCTGCTCCGCCGGGCAAAGGCATTGGGAGACTATTTAATTGTCGCCCTTTCCACCGATGAATTTAACCTGAAGGAAAAGAACAAGGTCTGCTACTTCTCCTATGAGGAGCGGAAAAAGCTGCTGGAAGCCATTCGCTATGTGGACTTGGTGATTCCCGAGGAGAATTGGGAGCAGAAGCGCACCGACATTCCGCTGTACCATGTGGACACCTTTGTGATGGGCGATGACTGGAAGGGCAAGTTCGACTTTTTGGAGGACCTGTGTCAGGTGGTTTACCTGCCCCGGACGCCGGAAATCTCCACCACAAAAATCAAGAAGGAATTGGGGCAGGAATGAAACAGGTCAGTCTCATTGTTCCCGTCTACAATGCAGGGGCGTTCCTTACGCCCCTGGTTCGTTCTGTCCTGGCACAGGACTATGAAAACTTCCAGCTGATTCTCAGTGACGACGGCTCCACGGATGCTGCTCCTGCGCTGATGCAGTCTCTCGCCCGGGAGGACAGTCGAATCACCCTGGTCACCGGTCCCAATGGCGGCGTCAGCTCTGCCCGAAATCGCGCGCTTTTGACCGCAGCCGGAGATTATATCGGTTTTCTGGACGCCGACGATCGGATTGCGCCCAACTATCTCTCCACGCTGGTTTCCCTGCTGGAGGGTCACAATGCCGACTGCGCCTGCTGCGGATTTTCCCGGCTGTATGAGGCGTCCGGCGTGGAAGACCGTATGCCCCCAAAGGCTTCCGGCATCATCGATACGGATCGGGACGGCTTTTTCCGGCTGCTGCTGCGACCCGATGGCTATACCACCGTGGTATGGAACAAGCTGTTTCGCAGAGATGCGCTCTGTCAGCCGGACGGCAGCCTTCTCCCCTTTGACGAACATCTGCACATTGTGGAGGACGGAGAATTTCTGTTCCGCTGCGGTGTTGCCCACGCAGTATTCACGCCACAGCCCCTGTATCACTACACCGTTCGGACCAGCGGCGCCATGTACGGAAAGCTCACCCCGCGGAAGCGCACAGAGCTGACTGCCCGCAAGAAAATCGTCGCCCTCTGCGCCGATGCAGCACCTGATGTTCTGGCGCTGGCGGAGATGAAATATCAAAAGGGCGTTCGGGACCTGCTGTTTCATGCGGTCATTGGCGGTCAGGGGAAGGAAATCCGCGACCTGCTGCCGGAGCTGAGTGTCTATCCGGACGCGCTGTTTGGCAGTCCTGCCCTTTCAAAGAAAGAAAAACTGAAATACCATATCTATCGTCCCATCATTCAGCTGAACCTCCAGCATCTTGGCGCGTTCCTGATGAAGCATCTCAGTGGGCACGGATAACGGAGGTATCTATGAATCAACCCGCTCTGAAACGGTTGTTTTGGATATTGCTTGCAACGCCCTTCTTTAAGCCCGCACTGTTTGGGGTGCTGGAAGGGACGGAATTATTGGAAAAATGCTTTGATCTCTGGCGCATGGCGGCTGCCGGAGTCATTGTGCTGCTCTATCTTTATGAGATGATCCGGCAGCGCAGAAAGCCCTCAGCGGTACTCATCTGGCTATGCGCCTATCTGGGCTTTGTGGGGCTGTCTACGGTGCTCCACGGCTCCAACTACTGGGCGGTTTTAAACCACATGGTTACCATTGCCGCCTTCTGCATGCTGCTGGAGCTGAGTCTCCGCCGCGGTCCAATGGTCGCGCTGGACATGCTGTTTTATCCCCTGACCGTGCTGATTTTGGCAAACTTTCTGCTGGAATGTATGTATCCCGGCGGCGTCTGCACCGGCGGCACCTACAACTACAGCTACAATCTGCTGGGCATCGACAATCTCCTTGCCCCGCTGCTGATTCCCTATATGTTTCTCACTGCCTTGCGCTCCACCATCCGTCACGGCGACTTGGATTGGGTCAGCTACTGCATGCTGGGGGTATCTGCCCTGAGTCTGCTGCTGGTCTGGTCTGCCACCGGTCTGATGGGACTGGCGGTGGCGCTGGTGTTTCTGCTGTTTTTCTATCAGCGGCGGTGGCAAACGCTGTTTAACGGCGCTACCGCCATGCTGTCCGGCGTTGGTCTGTTCTTTATCGTGGTGCTCTACCGGCTTCAGGACGTGTTTGCATTTCTCATTGAGGGCGTGCTCCACAAGGGACTGAGCTTTACTGGTCGTACCGAAATCTGGGACGCCGCAATCAAAAACATTCTTGCCAGTCCGCTGCTCGGCTACGGTCTTGCCCAATCCGGCAAGGTCTATCGGCTGCGGAAGCACAAATATTATCATGCGCATAATGTTTTTCTGGAGGTCCTTATGGAGGGCGGCTTCTGCGCACTGTTCTGCTTCCTTATGATGCTGGCTTCTTCGGTGAAGCAGCTGATGATTCATCGGAAGCATCCCTACGCCTGTCTCATTGCAGCCGGACTGATGGCATGCGGCGTTATGACCACCATGGAGCCGTTTTTGGACAGCAACGGTCTGCTGATTTATGCCCTGGTATTCCTGAGCTATCACGTGGGCACGCTGATTTCCGGACAGGACGCGGCTCCCTTGGGCGCAATTTAACAAACAATCGGAGGTTTTCCATGGCGCGTACTCAAAACTCTATACGCAATGTACTGTCCGCAATGGTCGGACAGCTGGGAGGCATTCTGGTTAATTTGCTCGCCCGGGTGTTTTTCCTGCACTATCTCAATCAGACCTATCTGGGACTCAACGGTCTGTTCACCAATGTGCTCACCATGCTCTCCCTGGTGGAGCTGGGTGTGGGACCTGCAATGGCATACAGCCTGTATAAGCCTCTGGCGGATCACGACATCGAAAAGCTCAAAAGCCACATGGGCTTCTACAAAAAAGCCTACGTGACCATCGGGCTTGCCATAGCCGCGCTTGGTCTTATATTTTTGCCCTTCTACACGGTGTTCATGGACGAGGTGCCGGATATCCCCCACCTGAATGTCATCTACCTGCTGTTTGTGGCAAACACCGTTGTCTCCTACTTTTACTCCTATAAGCGTAGCCTGATTGTCTGCGACCAGAAAAAGTACATTGAAACCGGCATTCATTACGGCGCCTATTTCATTTTGAATGTGGTGCAGATTATTTTCCTGGCGCTGACCAAGAATTATGTGGTATTTTTGGTGCTTCAGGTGATTTCCACTTGGCTGGAAAACCTGATTCTTGCAAAAAAAGCGGACAAACTCTATCCCTTCCTCCGTGACAAGGACGTAAAGCCCATGGAGAAGGAGGACGCTCAGATCATCTACCGGAATGTGGCTGCCATGAGCATGCACAAGGTGGGCGCTGTGGTGGTCAACTCCACGGATAACATTCTGATCTCCAAGCTCATCGGGCTTGCCACCGCCGGACTCTACAGCAACTACTACACCATCATTCATCCCCTGCAAACCATCACCAACCAGATTTTTGAATCCATCGTCGCCAGTGTGGGCAACCTGACTGCCACCGTAAAAAACGGCAATATGGAGCACATGATGGAAACCTTTTACGATGTCTTCTTCTTTGCCTTCTGGATTTTCACCTTCTGCTCCATCTGTCTTTTGAACCTGCTGCATCCGTTTATTGAGTTCCTGTGGCTGCGGAATAAGGGCTGGCTGCTGGACAATCTAACGCTGTATGTGCTGGTGCTGAACTTTTATTTCTATGGCATGCGCCGCCCGGTGCTCACGTTCCGAGACGCCACCGGCGCCTTCTGGAATGACCGGTTCAAGCCGATTTTCGAGTCCATCATCAATCTGGTTGCCTCTATTTGGCTGGCAAAGCACTTTGGCATTGCAGGCATTTTCCTGGGCACGCTGGTTTCTACCGTTACAACCAGCCTGTGGGTGGAGCCGCTGGTGCTGTATCACAACGTATTTCATGCTTCCATGCGCAGCTATTTTGTGCGCTTCTTCACCTATACGGCAATCGGAGTGGCAATCTGTATTCTGACCACCTGGCTCTGCGGACTGGTAGGCTACAGCCTGCTGTCCATCATCCCCCGGGCGCTGATTTGCGTGATTGTTCCGAACCTGCTGCTGTTCCTGATTTTCCATAAGACCCGAGAGTTCCGCTATTTTGAGCAGCTGGGAAAGCATCTGCTGGGAAAGGTAGTCCACCATGACAGCTAAGCGGGAGGTCTGGCTGGACGGGCTCAAGGGCTTTGCGATCCTGCTGGTGATTTTGGGGCACGTTCTCAGCGGATACCTGGACGCGGATACCTTTCCCGACGCCTATTACAGTCTCTACGGTCTGCGCAGCTGGATTTACAGCTTTCATATGCCCCTGTTCTTTCTGCTCAGCGGCTTTACCTTTACCCTTGCCTATTACAAAGGCGGCAAGCTGCAGCGGTCCCGCTATTTCCGTCAGGTGCTGAACCTGCTGTGGATTTACGTGCTGTTTGCGGTGCTGCTCTGGGGGGTAAAGCAGGTGGTGCCGGAGCTGGTGAACGAAACCTATACCCTGGAGGACCTAAAGGGGATGTTCCTGACCCCGCTGGGCAACTTCTGGTATCTCTATGTGCTGCTGGTATTATACCTTGTGGCGGCGCTGGTGCAGCTTCCCCGGTGGAATTCCCTGTGGCTTTTGCTGCTTGGAGGCTGCGCCATTGTGGTGGCAGACGTTCATCTAGACTGGACACAGCTGACCTTGTATCGTATCATCTATCACTTATTCTTCTTCGGCGTAGGCTGCATGCTGTGTCAGCACCGGCGGCTGCTGTCCAATCCTCATATTGTGGGTGCCTTCCTGATGGGGCTGTCCGTTGCCTGGTACTTCTATGCGTTTTATTATGTCCGCAGCTGGTACGCCAATTGGAAGCTGACCATCGCATTGGGCACCTGCTGGGCATATCTTTACAGCTTCTATCGCTGGAAGCGTCTGAGCGGTCTTGGGCTCTTTCAGCTCTGCGGGAAATACTGTCTGGAGCTCTATCTCCTGCATACCTTTTTCACCGCGGGACTGCGAACCCTGCTGCCGGCGCTGGGCATTACCACGCCCTGGCTCAGCGTATGGCTGAACTTTCTCCTGAGCACCGGCGTTTCTCTGGCGCTGGCTGTGCTGGCAGGAAAGACCTGGGTGATGGACATTGTGTTCCGCCCTGCGCGGTTTCTCTCCCACTTCCAAGCAAAAAAATAACTGGAGGTCCGTTTGGACCTCCAGTTTTTGTTTTATTTTGAGGAATCGATTTTTGCTTATGCGCCAGCGTTTACGGTAACGCCATCGTTGACTGCCAGCACAGCGCCATTATCGGTCACAGAAACCGTCAGCTCAGCGCCGGTATAGGTCATTTTACAGGTACCCTGATACAGCTGCATCACCAGCATACCGCTTAAATCATACCAGAAGGAAATCGTTCCGTCCGAAGCAATCTCAGTGGCTTCGTCCATATCAATTTCCGCGCCGACTGCGTCCAGATATGCCGCCGCAACCGCCTCCACATACTCGCTGTCCAGCGTCATGGTGAGCTTCTGATAGTCGCCGTCCTGCTCCAGCTGATAATCGCTGCCATAGGCAAAGCAGTCGCTGTAATAGGCAATCACGTTTTGCACATCTGTGAGGAAGCTGGCATCGTCATAGGTATAGCTGCTCTCGCCGCTCTCGTCCACCACAGTTCCCTCGCCGTTGGCATAGGTTTCGCTGGACTGAGATGTCTCACCGTTCAAGGTCTGGGATACATCCCAGGTCAGACGCAAGCCATCGTCCTCATCATAGATGTAGTCAATCGTGTTTTCTTCCACATAATCATCGGCGTCGGTTCCATCGGTGATGTTAATGTTCAGCTGGGACTGATAGCTCACGCCATACTGGCTCAGCAGCGCATTATAGCCGTCAATGAACGCAGTGGGCAGAGAGATATCGCTCAGCTCCCGGAAGTCCGCATCGTCCTCCGGTACGTGGATGGTGACATCTCCGTCATAGCAGTTGATGGTCTGGCTGATCGTAGCCGTCTCGCTCATGGTCATGCCCATGAGATCAAACTGGGCGCTCATCTCCATGGTCAGCTTGCGCAGTGCACCGTTTTCATCCATTTCAACGGTGCCGTCCAGTGTAAAGGCGGTGCAGTTTACGCCCTCATCCACACCGGACAGCATATCGGAAAACGCCATCCAGGTGTCCAGACTGGGATCGCCAAAGGTTACCGTATAGCCCTTATCGGTCTTTTCTGCCGTCAGGGTACCAAAGCTGCCGGCATCCAGCTCCAGCAGATCGTCGGCGCTGTTCTGCTCATCCAGGTCATCCTCGTCAGAGATGGGCGCCTTGTACTTACCGTTGGAATCAGAGAGATACACATAGCCGCCGCCATACCAGGTTTCGGTCACAGCGCCATTCATCTGCATGCTCTGATAAGAGATATCGCCGTCTGTATCGCTGTCAATTTCCTTCACTCTGCCGCTCACCTTCTGGGTGGTGGATTCGCCATCGATGTCCACAGTGATTGCCATATCCATGTCATAGTCCACCGCATAGCTTGCCTCGTCATATGTCTCCATCTGCGCCCAAGCCCACTGCCCCAGCTCCTCTGGGGTCATGCTGCCGGTTTCCGTAGCTGCCTGACTTTCTTCTGGCTTCGGAGTTTCCGTTGTTTCGGTTGCGGGAGCCTCGTTCTGCACGGAAGTCTCAGCCGCTGCAGGAGCCGATTCCGGCGCTGAAGAAGCCGCGCCGGTTCCACCGCAGCCGCTCAGCAGCATGCACAGAGCCACTGCTAGTGCCGTCCACTTTTTTCTCATAATACATCCTCCTAGTGTTCATAGTGCAGTTTCATTCTATCATGTCCAGTCCCAAATGTACACACAATCTTCACCGAGTCTCCAGCTTTCCTTCCTATACGACCAAAAGACGGACTCCTTGGAGTCCGTCTTCCGGCGATTAAGGAAAAGATCGCACAAGCGCTTATGCGCCAATGCTGAGATAGGCATCGATTGCATTCTGATACAGCTCGGTCATCCGGTCAATGTCAAAGGAGGTGGTCACCTCATCAATAAAGCTGTCCCACTCATCCATGGACTTGCCGCCGGTGATGAACTGCAGGCAGGTGGTGCTTACATAGCTACCCACGTCCGAAGCAATACCGGAATATTCGGTTTGCGCATCCACGCTCCAGACTGCACCGGGCGCCTGAACGCTGGTGGTATTCCGGAGCCACAGGTCAATGGCGCTTACCTGTGCATCGGTATAGCCCAGGTAGTTCCGCTCGTTGATGCAGATGGAGCACGGGGTAGAGGAGGTGTACTTAATGAGGCACAGCGCAAAGTCATAGCCGTCAGGGTTGTTGATAATGAGATCGGTGAAGACCGGCTCACCGTTCGCGTCATACTCAAAGGAGACCCCCTCTACGCCGTAGTTTGCCAGCAGAATGCCATCATCGGAATAGAAGTAGTCGATAATCCGCAGGGCAAGCTCAATGTCCGGGCAGCTGCCGGCAACCGCTGCGCCGCCCTTGCTGATTCGGGAGGTACCGGCATCGTCAAAGCCGCAGAGGTCGCCCTCCTTCAGCACCATGGCGCGAACCGGCTGCACATTGCTGTCAGGCTCATAGCCGGACAGGTTGTTGATGCCGTTGACAGAGGTGGTAAAGAAGCCGGAAGCATTGCCTACAATGGCATCGTCCGTGGCAGTGTTGTTCATGGTCTGAGACATAAAGTCAGGGGAAATGAAGCCCTCCTGATACCAGTCTGCCATCAGCTGAATGTACTCCTTGAAGCCGTCCATGGGAACACAGTACTGAATCTGGTCGTCCTGATAAATCCAGCCGCCCAGGGCATTGTTATCGCCGTTGATGGAAACGCCAAAGGCGCTGCCCAGGGTAGAGTTGCCGTTGGCAGCAACCCAGAAAGGATGGGCACAATCGTTCTTCTCCTGGAAGGTCTTGAGGACATTGTAGAGATCGTCAACCGTAACGGGCGTATCAAGTCCGTCGGCATCCAGCCAATCCTGACGAATGGCAGGACCGGAGGAGGGAATCAGGCTGTCCTGAATGTTCTCCGCCAGCACCACAGCGCCGGACTCGGTGTAAACGTCCCGGGCGATGGAGGGGTTGTTGTCCAGAATATCAAAGTAATTGGGCATCACGTCCCGGTAATCCTCAAAGTTGACAATGACATCGCCGTCTACCAGGTCGTCCATATTGCCGGTATAGAACATGCCGAAGTTAAAAATCAGATCCGGCAGCTCATTTGCCGCTACCATCAGGCTCATGGAGTCCGATGCGGTCAGCAGATTTGCGGTGGTGAATTCCAGCGTGACGCCGGTGCGCTTCTGGAGCTCGGCATACACCTGACCATCGGTCCCATAGTCGGTGATAACTGCCATAACCGGGGGCACCACATAGTCCCATGCGGTCAGGGTCACTGGCTCGTCCACCAGCGGCAGCGGCTCTGCATCGGTATAGGTTCGGATAATCTCGGTGTCGGAGACTGCCTGCATATCCTCCGGAATCTCCTCCAGCTCCGATGCGCTGGCTTCCTCGGGGGTACTGATTGCTTCTGCTGCCGGTGCCTTGTCCTCTTCCGGTGCAGAAGCGGTAACAGGCGCCGCGGATGCATCGTCAGCGGTGGCAGCAGAGGATGCCGCAGTTCCGCCGCAGGCTGCCAGCGCCAGAATCATGCAAAAACTCAAAAGCAAAGCCATCCAACGTTTTTTCATTTCCTTCTTCATTCCTTTCTTAGGATATTACTTCTTATTTTACGAAATACCAATCCAGGGAACAAATGCAAAAAAATCATGAGCCATAACTGCCGGTTATCCGCGCAATTTTCGCTAGGAAAATCGCAAGTTTTGATACTAAAAAGCACCTGCCATCCAGTCGGACAGCAGGCACTTTGAATATAATGCGCGAATTACAGGATCATTGCTCTGGAATAAGCCTCGCGGTTGCAGACCTCCAGATTGCCTGCGCCATTGCAGTCGCCAATGGCATAGAACTCGGTGGTCAGACCGGAGTAGCCAAAGGCCTCGGCGGTCAGCGGGGTCATACCGCCGCAAATCACCACGCTGTCGCCGGTTACGGTATGCTCGCCGTCGGCAGTGCGGTAGGTTACAGTGTTGCCCTCGACCTTCACCGTCTCCGCCTCGGTGATACCAGTGAGGTTATCATAAGCCTCCCAAGCGGAAGCCTCCCTTGCCTCGCCGTTGGGTCCGGCTTTTACAAACGCCATGGTGATGTAATGGAGTCCGGACGCATTGTGCGCCAGCCGCTTCTGCCGGGTCAGCACGGTGACATCATGCCCCTTGCCGCACAGATACATGGCAGTTTCGGTGCCCACCTCAGAGCCGCCGACGATAACCACGTGCTTGCCCAGCTCCGGCTCTCTGCCGCAGGTATCCAGGCAGGACATGTACTCGGGCTTCAGCTTGCCGTTTTCGTCCTTCAAGCCGGGAATATTGGGGATGTTGACCTTTGCGCCGGTAGCTGCCAGCACCACGTCATAGCCCCCTGCCACGATCATCTGCTGCGTTGGCTCGGTGTTCATCACAACCTTTGCGCCGGACTTGCCCAGCTCATAGATCAGCCAGTTCTTGAAGTTCTTAATGGGCCACTTAAAGGGGAAATAGTCGCCGTGGAACAGCTGACCGCCCAGCTTGTCCGTTTTCTCATACAGGGTTACATCATGACCCCGCTGCGCCGCATAAATGGCTGCCCGCATACCCGCAGGACCGCCGCCGATGACCGCAACCTTCTTGGGCTCCGCAGTTTTCTCCACCAGCCGGTGGATCTTATGCCCCAGTCCCATCAGAGGATTTACGGAGCATACGGAGGTCCAGGGATCGGGCTCCGGCAGCATGACGCCGTGGCACTTATTGCACTTGAGACAGGGGGTGATATCCTCACCGCGTCCCTCATAGAGCTTCTTTCCATACTCATCGTCTGCCATAAAGCCGCGGGCAATGCCGAACATGTCGCACTTGCCCTCAATGAGATAGCGCTCCATCTCGTCCGGCTCCTGGAAGCCGCCGATGGGCTTCATGAGCATATGGAAGCCCATTTTCTTTGCCTTGGCGCAGAAATCCACCGCAGGATGAACACCCTGAATAAAGTTATAGCCCGTGGGATGGGAGGCGCAGCCGTCGTGCTCCCGAACCTCCAGGATATCCACCACATCGTCAAACAGACGGATAAACTCCAGCGCATCGTCCTCGCAGTATCCACCGCCCATCTTTGCATTGCCGCCATAGCCGTTGTTCTGCTCCCATGCCAGCACTGCCTCAATGATAAACTTCTTGCCAAATGCCTTTCTGATGGCGGAACATACCTCATGGAACAGCCGAGTCCGATTCTCCACGGTGCCGCCGTCATATTGGTCATCCCGCTTTCCGCCGGGATTCATGAGCATATCCGCCCGGAAGCTGACGCCATCGTAGCCCAGATTCTTATACCGGCGCAGCTTGGATACGGTCAGCTCCACCACCTCATG
>CAJKNS010000020.1 GCA_905201305.1 uncultured Eubacteriales bacterium | reverse complement strand
CCCCCTGCCGATGCAGCCGCTCAGGATGATGCCCCCGCTCCCGCCGAGGATTCCGGCGAACCCAAGGAGCTTCGGGTTGGCACTCTGGACTCCACCGACAACTTTGATCCATGCTCCAACTCCGACTGTGCCCTGGGACTGATGATGGTCTATGACACGGTTCTGAAGCTGAACTATGAGACCATGGAGGTGGAGCCCTGTATCGCCACCGAATGGAACTGGGTTGACGACACCACTCTGGAGCTGACCATCCGGGATGATGTCACCTTCTCCAATGGCGATGCGCTGACGCCTGACGATGTGCTCTATTCCCTCTCCCGCTTTATCTATGAAAACGATCAGTTTGACCCCGGCTACGACGTCATTGATTTCGATGCCAGCACCGTTGACGGCAGCAAGCTGACCCTGAAGCTCAAAGAGGTGGACGCCGACTTCCTGCTGGAGCTGGCAAATGACCGTTGGGCATCCGTTGTCAACGAGGATTATGTCAAGGCAAATCCCGATTCCTTCTGGGATGCGCCCTGCGGCTCCGGTCCCTACACCTGCGTCGAAAACGTAGACGGCTCCCATTCCACCTATCAGCGCCGTGAGGACTACTGGGGCGATCTGCCCAGCGCCTCCACCGTTACCGTTCAGAACTACTCCGAAGCCACCACAATGATGGCTGATTTCGAAACCGGCGCTCTGGATCTGGCGCTGGATGTTGGCGAAACCGACTATCAGACTGCCATCGACGGCGGCTATGGCGACGACGTACAGGGCAAGACCTTTAAGACCTGGGATCTGCTGGCGCTGTGTCTGCCTCAGTACATGGATATCTTCCAGAACGCAAAGCTCCGTGAAGCCATCTCTCTGTCCATCGACACTCAGGCGATTACCAATGCCGTATACGGTTCCATGGGTCAGGTCGCCGACTCCATCCTGATCTCCGGCTGTGACTATTACGAGCCCATCGGCGTCCATGAATACAACCCCGAAAAGGCAAAGGAGCTGCTGAAAGAGGCTGGCTATGAAAATGGTCTGGACCTGAAGGTGGTCATCCCCTCCATGCCCGCCAACGACAAGTGCGCCGAGATCATTCAGGCTTACTTCGCCGATGTAGGCATCAACCTCAGCGTAGAGTCCTATGACTTTGCCACTGCGATTCCGATCCTCATGTCCAACGGCACCGATATTTCCATCTTCGGCACCGGCGGCGGCACCTATACCGCCAAGATGATTACCACCACCATCGGTGAGACCTCCACCAACGGCGGCGCCCGGGTAGAGGACAAGGAGTTCAACGACTATCTCAATGCCGCTGCCACCACCCAGGACACCAAAGTCCGTCAGGAGAACTACACCAAGGCTGCTCAGTGGGCGTTTGACAACTACTGGACGCTGCCCATCAGCTATGCCGAAGCAGGCAGCATCTATCACGGCAACATCAGCAACGTCACCGGTCTGGTTGCCCGCAGCGTAGACCTCACCGCTGTGGTTGTCGGCTGATCCCGCCAGAAACGCAAATCCATACGCTCTGCATTGGGGGTACAGCCATGTACCCCCAATGTGATAACACGGAGGAATATCCATGGTTAAATTTATTCTCAAGCGGCTGCTGTGGGTCATCCCGGTCATGCTGGGCGTTATTTTCATCGTCTTTGCCATTGACCGTTTCTCCCCCGGCGATCCCGTTGCCGCGGAGCTGGGTTCCGGCTATACCCAGGAGCAGTATGACGCCAAGGAAGCGGAGCTGGGGCTGGACAAGCCGTTCTTCATCCAGTTCGGCAACTATGTGCTGGGCATTGTCCAGGGCGATTTGGGTCATTCCTATCACACCGGTCTGTCCGTCTCCAGCTCCATTGCCGAGCGTTTTCCCATTACCTTCAAGCTGGCGATCATCTCCATTATCATCGCCGTGGGGCTGGGCATTCCCTTTGGCGTGATCTCTGCCACCAAGCAGTATTCCTGGGCGGATAAGCTGGTCACCACCTTCTCGCTGATTTTTGCAGCCATGCCCGGCTTCTGGCTGGCGCTAATGCTGATTATCTGCTTCGCCATTCAAATCAAGCTGTTCCCCGCCTCCGGCTATGAGGGGTGGAAATGCTGGGTGCTGCCGGCTCTTGCCTCCGGTCTGTCGTTTATTGCCACCATTACCCGTATGACCCGCTCCTCTATGCTGGATGTTGTTCGTCAGGATTACATCACCACCGCCCGGGCAAAGGGTGTGGCAGAGGGCACCGTTGTCCGGAAGCACGCACTGCGGAACGCCCTGATTCCCATCATCACCACCATTGGCTTCCAGTTCGGTATTCTGGTTGCCGGTTCTGTGATCGTGGAAACCATCTTTAATATGCCCGGCATGGGTTCCCTGATGATGACCGCCATCAACAACAAGGATTATCCCGTGATCGAGGGCTGCGTACTGGTGCTGTCCTTCCTGATCTGCATCATCAACCTCATCACAGACATCGCCTACGGTATTGCCGACCCCAGAATTATGGCGCAGTACACCGGCGGCAAAAAGAAAAAGGCAAAGGAGGCATCCAAATGAGCCGTGTATCGACGCAAGTCCAGGCAGGTGCCGTAGACCAAAGCCCCGAGCTGGAGGACCTCAAAAAGCGCAGTCAGTTCTGGGATATCTGGCGCAGACTTCGCCGGAATAAGCTGGCGATGCTGGGGCTGATTATTGTGCTGATTCTGGTGCTGTCCGCCGTTTTTGCAAACTTTATCGCCCCCTATGACTATGCGCAGCAGGACCTTACCAACATGAAGGCATGGCCCAGCCGGGAGCATCTTCTGGGCACCGATGATTATGGTCGGGACATTCTCTCCCGTATTATTTACGGTGGTCGGGTTTCCCTTCTGGTGGCAATTCTGTCCATCGTATTTGGTCTGGTGGTGGGCGGTATTCTCGGCATCTCCGCCGGATACTTTGGCGGCGTCTATGATGGCACCGTCATGCGAATCATGGACATCATCATGGCAATTCCCGGCTTTCTGCTGGCAGTATGCATTTCCGCAGCGTTGGGCTCCGGCGTACTGAACACCGCCATTGCCATCGGCATCGGCTGCGTTCCCGGCTATGCGCGATTGCTGCGGGCGCTGGTATTGTCCATCCGTGAGCAGGAATATGTAGAGGCTGCCCGCGCCACCGGCGCTTCGGATCTGCGGATTATGTTCCGGCAGATCGTTCCAAATATCCTCTCCCCGGTGATCGTGGAATCCACGCTGCGCATTGGCGGCTGCATTCTGATGATCTCTTCCCTGTCCTTCATCGGTCTGGGCGTACAGCCGCCCACCCCCGAATGGGGCTCCATGCTCTCTGCCGGACGGGCACTGATCCGCTCCTTCTGGCCCATCGTCACCTTCCCGGGTCTTGCCATTATGCTGACGCTGTTTGGCTTTAACCTGTTCGGCGACGGTCTGCGGGATGCACTGGATCCCAAGCTGAAAAACTGAGGAGGACTGGATATGAACGATTACATACTGGAAATTCGGGATCTGGCCATCCATTTCTATACGGACGACGGCGATGTGGCTGCGGTAGGCGGTGTGGACCTGAAGCTGGAACGAGGCGACACCCTGGGTCTGGTGGGCGAAACCGGCGCCGGCAAAACCACCACCGCAAAGGGCATTCTCCGGCTGATTCCCAATCCCCCCGGCAAGATCATCTCCGGCGAAATTCTCTATAACGGCGAAGATCTGCTGAAGAAAAGTGAAAAGGAAATGCAGAAAATCCGCGGCGGTCAGATCTCCATGATCTTTCAGGACCCCATGACAGCGCTGAATCCGGTGCTCCGGGCAGACGAACAGATTGCAGAGGTCATTCGTCTCCACAGCAAATGTTCCAAGTCGGAATCCCTCACCCGGGCGCTGGAGATGCTGGAAAAGGTCGGAATTCCCGCCAGCCGCGGCAAGGATTTCCCCCATCAGTTCTCCGGCGGCATGAAACAGCGGGTAGTGATTGCCATGGCGCTGGCATGCAACCCCAAGCTGCTGCTGGCAGACGAGCCCACCACTGCCCTGGACGTCACCATTCAGGCGCAGGTGCTGGATATGATGAAGGGACTCAAGGAGGAATTTGGTACCTCCATGATTCTCATTACCCACGATCTGGGCGTTGTGGCAGAAACCTGCAACAAGGTTGCCGTGATGTACGCCGGAAAGATTGTGGAAAGCGGAACCATTGAGGACATTTTCCGCCGCACCGCTCATCCCTATACCAAGGGTCTGTTTAACTCCCTGCCATCGCTGGACAAGAAGATTCATCGGCTCCAGCCCATTCGCGGATTGATGCCCGACCCTGCCAATCTGCCCACCGGCTGCGCCTTCCATCCCCGCTGCCCCTACGCCGACGCTTCCTGTGCTCAGAATGCTCCGGAATTTCGCGAGGTGGAGCCCGGTCATTTCTGCCGGTGCAGCCATGCGGGCAAGGGACTGGGGCTCTATTTTCCCGATGAGGCAGTGAATGAAAATGCCTACAAAAAGGGGCTTCCGGTTTCCAATCCCGGAAATGACATCCTTGGAAAGGAGGCAGCACCGTGAGTAATCTGCTGGAAGTCTCGCATTTAAAAAAATACTTTAAGACCCCTGCCGGCATGCTCCATGCAGTGGACGATGTATCCTTCTCCATTCCCCAGGGGCAGACGCTGGGCGTGGTAGGAGAATCCGGATGTGGCAAATCCACCCTGGGTCGTGTGGTTCTGGGGCTGCTGGACGCCACCGAAGGATCCATCACCTTCGACGGTCAGGAGGTTACCAATGCCTCCGGGCGAAAGAGAAAGGCGCTGCGCCGGGATATGCAGCTGATTTTCCAGGACCCCTTCTCCTCGCTGAACCCCCGAATGTGCGTGTTTGATCTGATTGCAGACCCCATCCGGATTTACAAGCTGGCAAAATCCAAGGACGAGCTGCAAAAGCAGGTCTTTTCCCTGATGGACACCGTGGGGCTTGCCCGGCGGCTGGCGTATGCCTACCCCCACGAGCTGGACGGCGGGCGGCGGCAGCGCATCGGCATTGCCCGCGCTCTGTCTCTGGAGCCCCGTTTCATCGTCTGTGATGAGCCGGTGTCCGCGCTGGATGTGTCCATTCAGGCGCAGATTCTGAATCTGCTTCAGGATTTGCAGGAAGAAAAGGGGCTTACCTACATCTTCATCACCCACGATCTTTCCGTGGTCAAGCATATTTCCAACGAGATTCTGGTGATGTATCTGGGCACAGTGGTGGAAAAATGCGAGGCGGACGAGCTGTTTGACCGCCCGCTGCACCCCTATACCAAGGGCCTGCTGTCCGCCATTCCCATCCCCAGTCTGGACGTCCATAAGAAGCGGATTATCATGCAGGGAGAGCTGACCTCTCCGGTGGAGCCCAAGCCCTGCTGCCGGTTTGCTTCCCGCTGCCCCTATGCCACGGAGCAGTGCCATGCCCAGCAGCCCCCGCTGGAAGAGATTGCTCCGGGTCATCAGGTGGCATGCTTCCGCACCATGGAGCTGTCCGATTCGTAAACGAACCCCGCTGCCGCCATATGTGCGGCGCATGAAAAGAAGGAGGTTATTCCAATGAAAAAAAGAAAGGCTGTCGTACTCTACGGCTCCCTCACCGGCAACACGGAAATGGTGGGACGGGCAATGGCAGAGGTGCTGGAGGAGTACGGCTTCGAAACCCGCTGCGAAAAAATTACCCCCAGAAAGGACTGGGCGCAGAATCCCGTCTACTTCTGGGAGTATGATATCGTGGTATTGGGCTCGCTGATTGTTGCAGGTCTGCCCTATAAGGAGGTCTATCAGCTGCTGGGACTCACCGGCGGCAAGACCATAATGGGCACCACCTCCAATCCCTCAAATCCCGGCGATCCCGAAAAAAATCCCATGGAGCGGCTGAACCGCCATTCCGGTATTCCCGGCATTGTCAACCCCTCGGTGGCAACCGGTTCTCCCGGCGCCAAGGGTGACAATCAGCCCACTATCTACGGCGTGGTCTATACCACCTACGGCGGCAGCGGCGTTGGTGAGCCGGAATGCCGCGGCGCTCTGGGCGTTCTTGAAGAGCTGCTGCGGGTCAACGGCGTCCGTACGGTGGGACGGTTTGCCTGCCCCGGTAAGGAAATGCGTCACGATGCCGTAGACGGCTGCGCGAAGGAGCTGGGCATGAACATTGCCGACGCTCAGGCTATGCTCCAGCGCTGGAGTCTGGAGCCGGAGGCTGAGGAATTCACCTCCGATCCCAAGAAAAAAGCCGTTGTGGAAAAATACATGGCAATCGAAGACGACTACTCCATGCTGGAGGGCAACGATCCGCTGGGCATCGGAAAGCCCGGCTCCACGTTCTGGCACTATGACATGGCAAAGCGCCCCTCCAAGCGTGACCTTACCAAGGCAAAGATCTTCATGGCAGAAATCATTGAGGACTATTTCCTCACCACCTCCGGCGATCCCAGACCGCCCTACGCCATGTATACCTGCATTTCTTAAGCTGGAAGCTTGCTACAGCTTTCCCCATCTTGCTAAAAATGGTACCATGTGCGGTTCTGCACATGGTACCAGCTTTTTCTTTATCCGTTCTCGGGACGATAGGGCGGCTTTCCTTTATATTCGTAGGGATTCACTGCGGTTCCCGCATCCACCTCTTCCAGCCATTTAAACGGCTCAGTGCGGAAGGCGTTCCAGGTGTCCTCGTTCATGGGTCCCTGCATTGCCGGGAAGGTATAGCGCCAGTAGTTGGTTCTGGCAATATATTTCTCGTCCTGCTGTCCCGCGTTCACGTCACCCATTTCATTGGCGGCAATCCGCAAAAGCGAACCGTACTGCTCGGAAACCGTATGGAGCTTCAGGTCCTCCACAAAGAGCTTTTTCAGCGGACGCTTTGCCAGGTTTGCCATAATGGTGCGGTTTTCATAGGGCATCCGCTTCCACATCCGCGCGATCTCCCAGGCGCGCTGCATCACCCGGTCCTTTGCCACTACCTCAGAAACCATGCCCCAGTCCAGCATGTTCTGCGCAGTAAACTGCCGGGTGGTCATCATATAGTAGTTGCCCCGCTTGGTTCCGAAATAATGCTGCACCATCAGTCCCATGCCGTCGCCGGGCACCAGACCGCCGTGGGCATGAGGTACCTCCATCACGGTATCCTCCGCCGCAATGGTCACATCGCAGAGCATGGCAGAATCCCAGTGGAAGCCAGGACCGGGAATCGCACCAATGGTGGGCACATCCAGATCGAAGACCATGTTCTTAATGAGGTTGGTATCGTCAAAATACTGATGCTGGAACCGCTGGGTGGGCAGCTCGGAATAGGTTTCCCAGCCGTTGGGATCGGACTCGATCATCCAGGTATCACCGATATGGGTGAAAATGATGATCTCATTCTTCACGTCCATGGACAAAATCCGCACCAGCTGAGAAATTGCCCGATGGGACATGCCCGAATGCTTCATAGGACCGTTGTTGGTCTTCCAGGTAACCTGCAGGATTCCGTCCTCCCGATAAAGGTCCGCGAAATCCTTGAACCATTCCTTGTACTCCTCCAGCTCCGGGAGCTTTACATAGTCTGCCAAAGGCTTTGCCATAGTGTGTTCCTCCTTGTGATTCTGATTGATTATAACCGGTTTCCCGGATTGATTACAAATAGCCGAGTTTCCGTGCCCCGTCCCGCAGCTCCGCCCGGAAATCCGGGTGCGCAATGGCAATCAGGGCATCGGTCCGCTCTCGAACGGAACGTCCCCGCAGCTCCGCCACGCCATATTCCGTGACAATGGTATCCGCCAGATTCCGGGAGATGGATACGGCAGCGCCAGGGGTTAAGGTGACCTTGATTCGGGAAATCGTGCCGCCCTTTGCCGTGGAGGAAAAGGCGATAATTCCCCGTCCACCCTTGGAATGCAGCGCTCCAAAGGCAAAATCCGAAGCGCCGCCGGTGCCGCTCCACTGAACCGCTCCAATGGACTCCGAACAAATCTGTCCTGTGAGATCCATTTCCAGCGCCGTATTCACCGAAATCATATGATCCTGTTTGGCAATGATAAAGGGATCATTGGTGTAGGACGCAGGCATGATCCGGCAGGAGGGCGTCTCCGAAAGGGTTTTGTACAGGTGATCGTCGCCCAGCGCAAAGCAGGCAATGCTCTCGCCTGGATCAACGGTCTTGTATCGGCCTGTGACGTTGCCCTGCTCAATGAGGTCCGCCATGGTGGAGGAGAACAGCTCCGAATGGATCCCCAGATCATTCCGATCAAACAGATGCTTGCCCACAGCGTCCGGAAGGCCGCCAATGCCAAGCTGGAAGGTGTCACCGTCGTGAATCATATCCGCAATATAGGCGCCAATGGCTTCGTCGGTAGGCGAAGGCTTGGAGCGCGGTATTGTAAGGATCGGAGAATCGGCGATATAGCAGCAGGTGACCCGTTCAATGGGAATATCCACCCCGCCGCGAACCCGCCGGAACCGGGGGTTGATCTCCAGAATCACCGTTTTGGCGCAAGCCAGCGCTTCCCGCTCAAACATCTGGCAGTATGGAATCTGAAAATTTCCGTTCTCGTCCATGTCCGTCACCTTGGCGATGAACACATTGTTGGGCTTGTACGCCGTCCGCAACGCCATATAATTATGGAGATCCGAAGGGAGATAGGATGTAATCCCCAGGGCATGCCCTTCCCGGAAGTTGGTGTGATAAAAGTGCCCAAGGGTCAGGATATGCCCCGCAGTTTTCGGGTCCCGAAGATAGTCATAATCATTGTCCTTGCTTTTCAGCAGCGTGACACCCTCCAGCCGCGGAATGATATCACTCAGATGATTCAAAAATACCACCGGCTCTGTAATGGCTCCGGACACCGCAATGACATCTCCGGACTGGATCAGTGCCTGAGCATCGGCGAGGGTCTTCTTTTTTCTTGCATACTGCACTTCTGGTGTCATAAGGAAACCTCCAATAGTTTGGGGCGGAATCATTTTTCGTTCCTATCATACCACTGGATTTCCAAGGGAGCAAATATCAAAACCGCTTGTTTCGTTATAATTAAAATGTTATAATATAGTCATTCAGGAGGAATTTCTATGACTTCATTGCAGATTCATTATTTTCTCACCGCCGCTGATTGCATGTCCTTTTCCCAAACATCGGAGAAGCTGTATGTATCCCAGCCTGCGGTAAGCCGCCAGATTAAGCTTTTGGAACAGGAGCTGGGCTGCCAGCTTTTTGACCGCACCCGAAAGAACGCCATTCGCCTTACCCCTGCAGGCATTGTATTTCAGGATGCCTTTTCCCAGATGCAGGCCCTCTATACCCGTGCAGCGGAGACGGCACAGGACCTGTCCACTCACTGCCCCATGCAGCTGAAAATCGGAATCGGCAGCGGCTGGGATATGAGTACAGCCCTGCTTCAGGCCAAGCGCCAGGTAACCCAGCACTATCCCCAAGCAGAGCTGTTGTTTGAAAGCCAAGACTTTCGGGAGCTGCGTCACCGAATCCGTTCCGGCGAATTGGACGCAATGCTCTGCACCAAAACCAGCCTGATGGATTTTGACGGGCTGGAGGTGCAGAAAATTGCCAATTTGGAAAGCCGTGCCTATGTAAGAAGGGGGCTGCTCCGACCGGGAAATGAGCCCATTCTTGCCGCCGATTTTCAGGGGCAGACGCTGCTCATGCTCTCTCAGGAGGAATCCCCCATGGCAATGGAGCTGGCATTGCTGCAATTCCAAGCCCGGCAAATCACCGTTGTACCAAAATATCTGCCCAATCGGGACAGCATTCTGCAAGCCCTGCTGCTGGGCGAAGGCGTTACGGTGTTCGATCCCTACATGCGCTTTGCCAACGATCCGCGCCTGACCTGGTTTAATTTGGAGGACGACATTCCCGTCTGCGTGGTGTGGAGCAAGCACAACCCAAATCCGCTGATTCACCTGTTTGCGGATTCCATGGAACGGGCTTTAAACGCTACAGCGGCAAGCTGATCGTATTTTAAAAGATCGAATACCATCTCATCCATCCATCCGTTTTCCCTTGCAAACCACCGTTTTCGCCTTATTTGTTATTTTTTTCACAAACTTCTTGCAGGGACCCGCTTGAACGCCTATAATAACCTTATTCCATCTGCCGCAGCTGCGGTATCCGGATAAAAAATGTAGCGCCGTTTTCTGCGCTATGGAGGCTGATAGAATGTTGGATCAATCTTACTACACAAAAGTAGATGCCATTCTCAAAAATTATCCCGCTGGGGAGCGCTCATTGATTCCCGTAATTCAGGACATTCAGGAGGAGTATGGCTATCTTCCTCCTGAGCTTCTCACCTATGTAGCGCAAAAAATCGGGATTTCCGAGGCAAAAGCCTATAGCGTTGCAAGTTTTTATGTCAACTTCTCCTTTGAAGCAAAGGGAAAGTATGTCATCAAGGTTTGCGATGGTACGGCATGTCATGTGCGCAACTCTGTCCCGATTCTGGAGGCACTGTATCAGGACCTTGGGCTCAGCGCCGACAAGCATACCACCGACGATATGCTGTTCACTGTGGAAACCGTATCCTGTCTGGGCGCATGCGGTCTTGCCCCTGCCCTGACCATCAATGAGCAGGTCTATCCTCAGATGTCGCCGGATAAAATCCGCGCCGTAATCAAAGAGTTAAGGGAGAAGGAAGCATGAAACTACAGTCAAGAGACGACCTCCGGCATCTCCGTCAGGAATGTGAGATGCGCCTGCGGGGGCAAAAATGTAAGATCCTTGTCTGCGGCGGCACCGGATGTCTCGCAGGCGGAGCCGATAAGATTTATGCTAAAATGCTGGAGCTCACCGAGCATTTGGACGATGCACAGGTGGAGTTCGGCGCAGAGATTGCCCATACCAGTGTCAAAACCAGCGGCTGCCATGGCTTCTGCGAAATGGGTCCCCTGGTTCGCATTGAGCCCTATCATTATCTATACTTAAAAGTCAAACCCGAGGACTGCGAGGAAATCTTTGAAAAGACCGTACTCCGGGGTGAGCCTGTGGAGCGGCTGATGTTCCATTCCGGCGGCAGGGTCTATGAAACCCAGGAGGAGATTCCCTTCTACGCCAAACAGACCCGGCTGGTGCTAAAGAACTGCGGTCATATCGATGCCGAGCACATTGAGGATGCGTTGGCTGCCGGTGCCTATTCCGCCTTGGAAACCGCCATGTTTGAAATGACCCCGGAATCCATCATCGATACCATTTCGGAGTCCGGGCTTCGCGGGCGCGGCGGCGCAGGCTTCCCCACCGGGCGGAAGTGGAGTCAGGTTGCCCGTCAGAAGGAAACCACCCGCTATGTGGTCTGCAACGGCGACGAGGGTGACCCCGGCGCGTTTATGGATCGGAGTATTATGGAGGGCGACCCGCACCGGATGATTGAGGGCATGATGATTGCCGCGCTGGCAGTTGGCGCACAGGAGGGCTATATCTATGTCCGCGCCGAATATCCCCTTGCCATTCATCGTCTGAAAACCGCCATTGCCCAGGCAGAGGACTTCGGTTTGCTGGGCGATCATATTCTCGGCACGGATTTCTCCTTCCGGCTGCACATCAACCGCGGCGCCGGTGCGTTCGTCTGTGGTGAGGGTTCCGCGCTGACCGCCTCCATAGAGGGAAAGCGCGGTATGCCCCGAGTGAAGCCCCCCAGAACCGTAGAAAAGGGGTTGTGGGAGAAGCCTACCGTTCTCAACAATGTAGAAACCTATGCCAACGTCCCGATGATTATCTCCCGAGGCGCCCAGTGGTACCGGAGCATCGGCACCCCCAGCAGCCCCGGCACCAAAGCCTTTGCCCTGACCGGCAATGTGGTAAATACCGGTCTGATTGAGGTTCCCATGGGAATTACCCTTCGCGAAGTTATCTTTGACATCGGCGGCGGCATTCGGAACGGCAAGAAATTCAAGGCAGTACAGATTGGTGGTCCCTCCGGCGGTTGCCTGGTGGAAAGTCAGTTGGACAGCCCCATGGACTTTGATTCCCTCACCAAAATCGGTGCAATGATCGGCTCCGGCGGTCTGGTGGTCATGGACGAGGACACCTGCATGGTAGAGGTTGCCCGGTTCTTCATGAGCTTTACCCAGCGGGAGAGCTGCGGAAAATGCGTTCCCTGCCGCGAGGGCACTCGCCGGATGCTGGAGGTTTTGGAACGAATCGTCGCCGGAAACGGCAGCCTTTCTGACCTGGACGAGCTGGAAGAGCTGGCGGATATGATCAGCAACACCGCCCTGTGCGGTCTGGGAAAAAGCGCCGCAAAGCCCGTGGTCAGTACTCTTCGTGCGTTCCGCTCGGAGTATGAGGCACATATTGTGGACAAAACCTGTCCTTCCCACGTCTGCACCTCCCTGCGCACCTTCCATATTGATCCTGACAAATGTAAGGGTTGCTCCAAGTGTGCCCGGGGCTGTCCCGCTTCCGCCATCACCGGTCAGATCAAGCATCCGTTTTCCATTCATATCGGCAAGTGCATCAAGTGCGGCGCCTGCCTGAGCGTCTGTCCCTTCGGGGCAGTGTATGCCGAGTAAGGAGGGAATTACCATGGGATATATGATGATTGATGACCGTCGGGTGGAATTCACCGACGAAACCAACGTACTCTCTGTGATTCGCAAAGCAGGAATCGACATTCCAACCCTATGCTATCACTCCGAATTGTCCGTTTATGGTGCCTGTCGCCTGTGCACTGTGGAAACGGACACCGGAAAAACCTTTACCGCCTGCTCTGAGCGTCCCAAGGACGGTATGGTGATCTACACCAACACCCCCAGGCTCATGAAATACCGGAAACTAATTCTGGAGCTGCTGCTGGCTGCCCACGACCGGGACTGCACCACCTGCATTAAGAGCCGTGAGTGCCATCTTCAGGATTTGGCACACCGGCTGGGCGTTACCACAATCCGCTTCGAAAACACAAAAAAGAAGCAGCCCGTAGATCTCAGCTCTCCTTCCATCGTCCGAGATCCCAATAAATGCATTCTCTGCGGCGACTGTGTGAGAATGTGCGCCGATGTGCAGGGAGTCAATGCCATTGATTTTGCTTATCGCGGCACCGAAACCCTGGTAACGCCTGCATTCAATAAAACCATTGCCGAAACCGACTGTGTGGGCTGCGGTCAGTGCCGGGTAGTCTGCCCCACCGGCGCCATCAGCATTAACACCAATATTAACCCGGTATTCGAAGTGCTCTCAGACCGGAACGCCAAGGTCATCGCTCAGATCGCCCCTGCGGTCCGTGTGGCAGTAGGCGAGGCGTTCGGGCTCCCCAAGGGTGAAAACGTTATGGGCAAGCTGGTCAGCGTGCTCCATCGGCTGGGCTTTGCCGAGGTCTATGACACCGCCTACGGTGCCGACCTGACGGTCATGGAGGAGTCCAGAGAGTTTCTGGAGCGGCTGTCTACCGGTAAGAACCTGCCGCTGTTCACCTCCTGCTGTCCCGCATGGGTGAAATACTGTGAGAGCCGCCATCCGGAGCTAAAGGACAATCTCTCCACCTGCCGTTCTCCCCAGCAGATGTTTGGCGCCGTGATTCGGGAATACTACAAGGATCCCGAGCGCAGTGAAGGCAAGCGGCTGGTTTCCGTGGCAATTATGCCCTGCACCGCGAAAAAAGGCGAAATTCTCCGTCCGGAATCCACCACCTATGGCAAGCAGGACGTGGATTATGTTCTGACAACCACTGAGCTTATCACCCTAATCCGCAAGGTCGGTCTGGACTTTGCCAATATCGAGATCGAAGCCGCCGATGTTCCCTTTGGAATCGGCTCCGGCAGCGGCGTGCTGTTCGGCGTCACCGGCGGCGTCACCGAAGCCATTCTTCGCCGGCTCCAAAAAGGGCATGCCCGGGCGGATATGATGGCAATTCGGAACTGTGGTGTCCGCGGTGAGGACGGCATCAAGGAGCTGAGCTTCACCTATCAGAAGCGAGAGCTGAAAGCCGCCGTGGTCAGCGGTCTCAGCAATGCCGAGAAGCTGATTCAGCGGATTGAAGCCGATGAGGTGCACTATGACTTTGTAGAGGTCATGGCATGCCGCCGTGGCTGCATTATGGGCGGCGGTCAGCCAGTCACTCAGGACAATTCCATCCGCAGCGCTCGTATTCAGGGCATTTACAACACCGACATCAATACGCAGATCAAAAAATCCAGTGAGAACCCCCTGGTGATGACCGCTTACGAAAGCGTCATCCGCGGAAAAGAGCATCTTCTGCTGCATCGAAACTTTGATGCTGCAAAGAAAGCAGACGCGCAGCATCGTTAATCTGCAAAAAGCACGGCAGGCTATGGCGATTGATTGTTCCATAGCCTGCCGTTTTATGCGCAATGCGGCAGCTGCAAACGCAGCTGCCGCATATTTTGATATTCCGCTGTTTACAGCACCTGAAGGGTAATCTGTCCCTTGTATTCTCCGGCTGTCAGGCTTGTCTCCTGACCGTCCACCGTAACCAAAAGCCGCTTTCCCTCCGGAGCCTGAACCGCTGCCTCGGGAGCGATGGTCAGACAATTCACATAGGAGGTTCCGGTCACTGTCCACCGGGAGCTGCCCTCCAGCGCCACACTGACGCCGTTATTCACAGCGGGTGCAGGGGTCAGCTTCACCTCGCCGATCTCCTCCCGGTTGTACTTGGTGATCTTCTCCACCCGATGCTTTGCTGTAGCGGAAGAGATAGCGCCGGTGATTTTAGTGTCTGTGAAGCACAGTGCCAGATTCTTTGCCGGCGGTACATCCAAGCCCAGCATTTTGCGGAAGAATTCCGGCATCTCGCCGTCCTTTCCAGGGACTCCCGGACCGCCAGGTCCGCCGGGTCCACCAGGTCCGCCAGGTCCAGCCTTTTTCTGTCCCTCCGGCGAGCCGGGACCGCCGGAATAGGGCGGATTTCTCGGTGCCTTCGGCGCATTGGGATCCAGCGTTCCGGTAATACCCTTGAGGTTTGTGGTAGCGTTATAGAAGTCGCCCTCCAGCTCCATGTCCTGGAACCGCGCCACCACATCCGTACCGGGCACAGCCGTGGTGAGATCCCGTCCCTCCACAGGGGTATCCGTTCCCACGGGATCGGAGTAATAAGCGCCGGTATCATTGGGATCGTCCAGATCCATCAGGGTCATAATGGAGCCTGTATCGCTTTTCAGCTCCGCACCCCGAACGGTAAACTCCGGCGTGCAGCCCTTTACCAGAAATACGGTTTCGCCGGTATGGAAGCGAACACCGGGCTCCACCTCCACCTTGCCCTCCAGATTGCGGAAGCACATAACGCCGAACCTGCCGGACTCCACCGTGGTATTTCCAGCAAACCGACCGGACGCCTTGCCGTTGGCTACGATCAGTCCAATGTCCGGCACCTTCACGGTGCAGTCCTCAAAGGATACCAGGCAGTCGTTGATGGAGAATGCGCCGTAGCCGCTGTGTCCCGTAATCTCCACATGGGAATCCTTCATGTACAGGCGACCCTTTCGAACGCCGTCGGTAGACATAACGCCCCACCCCTCTGCCTTCATGGTGCAGCGGTTGAAATGCGCCGTGGCATGCTCCTCCAGATTGAACGCCCGGCAGTTGCCGCTGAGTCCCAGCATCCAGGGAACCGCCCGCATCACGCCGGGGGTCACTGTGTCAATATAGTCCGGCGGCAGGACGCCGTTCTTGCTTTCGATGACAGAATCATTCACTGTCACATCGCAGTGACCTGCCAGGAACATGGTGCTCCGGGCGGCGCCGCGGGTTGCAATATGGGTGTTATTTACAGTGACCTTAGCTTCATCGCCGATGAAC
>CAJKNS010000019.1 GCA_905201305.1 uncultured Eubacteriales bacterium | reverse complement strand
AACCCTGCCATATTCAACGGTTTTGACAAAGGCAAGGTACTTCAGCCCGTTCATATCCATAGGAATCCCTCAATCTATCTGGTTTTGTAATAATATTTATCTGAAATATTCGCTTTTCTCATCATAAAGCCGGTGCTACAATATGTCCGATGCTTTTTTGAATTGCGGGGGATGAAAGATGAAACCCGGGAAAACGTCCATAAATATGCTGGAAGGGCCGCTGATGGGCAAGCTCGTTCGGTTTGCAATGCCCATTGCCGCCAGCAGTATGCTCCAACAGCTGTTTAATGCGGCGGATACTGCGGTGGTGGGAAGATTTGCCGACGCCAATGCACTGGCGGCAGTGGGAACAAACGGAGAAATCGTTGCACTGCTGGTGAGTTTGTCTCTGGGGCTGGCAGTGGGGGCAAACGTGCTGCTGGCAAAGTGCATTGGCGGGGAACGAAAGGATGCCATTGGGGAGGCGATCCATACGGCGCTGGGGCTTGCACTGCTGCTGGGCATTGCCGGAGCGTTGGGCAGTGGCTTGCCCGTCCGCTGCTGACACTGATTCATACCCCCGAAGGAATTCTGGATCAGGCGGTCTTATACCTGAGAATTTATTTTGCGGGCTATCCGGCGCTGATGCTCTATGACTTTGGCGCGGGGATTCTGCGGGCAAGAGGGGATAGCCGCCGCCCCTTTTTGATTCTCACGGCATCGGGCGGAATGAATGTGCTGCTGAACCTGTTTGTGGTGTTTCCAATCTCCTGGGTGGTGACGACGCTGCTGATGTGGGGTGCGATGCTGTGGGAACGGAGCCGACGGAACAACACAATATAAATAGAAAACGCAGTGCCCCTTTGAACACTGCGTTTTTCGTTTATTGCATGGCGGCAACGGCGTCGATCAGCCGCTGCACCTGTGGGCGTGGCTCCAGGGGATACAAAAGCCCGTAGGAAATGGGATAATCCCAGTCCATGGGAATGGTGACCAGCGCCGGATGGACGTCCTGCCAGCACTGGATGGTGAGCATCACCGACATGGTTGCCTGACAGCGGTTGAATACCTCAATATCATAAAACTGCGGGGTATCCTCAATATGGATCTCCGGATGCCGGCTGACTTCAGTGCGAATGGCGTCCACCACCGGCGAATCCCCCTGCTTTACCATCATCAGCGTTTGTCCATAGAGATCCCGAATGGTCAGATGGGCGCGGGACGCCAACGGGTGTTCCCGGGATACGGCAACGCAGTGCTGATAGCTGCCCAGGGGGAGAAAACGGCAATGATCCAGCCACAGCGCCGAATCGCAGACGCCTACCAGCAGATCGAACTTGGTGCCCAGCGCGGAGATTTCCGACAGAATGCCCTTGTGATCGTCCTCAAAGGGTACAATTTGCAGCTTGCAGCCCGGAAAATCGTGGTTGATTTGATACCACAGGTCCACAAAGGGCTTGCAGGGGTTCAGAAGTGAGCTGCCAATGGAGAAGGTGGCGTTTTGCTGGGCTTCTGCGTTCCGTGCATCCTGAATGGCGCGGTCGGATTCAGCAAAGAATTTCTGGGCATACCGGTAGATGATCTGACCGGCGGCAGTGAGACGGATGCCCTGATTGGTGCGTTCCAGCAGCCTTAGTCCCAGATGCTTTTCCAGATTGTTCACCTGCTTCATCACCGACGGGGGAGAGATAAACAGCTGGTCTGCCGCCTTGTTGAAGCTGCCGCAGTCCGCCACGGCGACAAAGGTTTTCAGAAGTGGATGATACATCGGGCTCCCTCCTGTTCGTATTGCTTTTTGGTTTATACGATATTACCACATTGATACTTCCATGTCAACGCGACCCTGCGTACAATCAATATAGGACAGATAGATTTGCAGACGGGACGGCACCATGGTATGCTGTGGCGTCGTCCCGTCCTGCGAGAACATATGAAGGAGGAATTCTTATGGTAAAGCAGACGGCAGGCAGAGACGCCCTGGGGGAGTTTGCACCGAAATTTGCCCAGCTCAATGATGATGTGCTCTTTGGCGAGGTGTGGTCCCGGGAGGACAAGCTTTCGCTGAAGATTCGTTCCGTTGTCACCATTTCCGCTCTGATCGGCAAGGACATTGTGGACAGCTCCCTGCAATATCATCTCCAGAGCGCCAGAAACAACGGCGTCACCAAAACGGAAATGGCGGAAATCCTGACCCATATTGCGTTCTATGCCGGCTGGCCCAACGCCTGGGCTGCGTTCCAGATGGCAAAAGAGGTCTATGCGGACGTGACGGAAGCAGAGGAGCATGGCGGCTTTTTTGGACTGGGACAGGAGAACACCGCGTATGCCAAGTATTTCATCGGCAAGAGCTATCTGAATCCCCTGACTAATCCCCAGAAGACCGTATTCATTGCCAACGTGACCTTTGAGCCCGGCTGCCGGAACAACTGGCATATCCATCATGCGAAAAAAGGCGGCGGTCAGCTGCTGGTCTGCGTGGACGGCGAGGGCTGGTATCAGGAGGAGGGCAAGCCTGCTCAGAGCCTGAAGCCTGGCGATGTGGTCACCATTCCCGCAGAGGTGAAGCATTGGCACGGCGCCAAGAAGGACTGCTGGTTCAGTCATCTGGCGGTGGAGGTGCCCGGTGAGGAGCCCTCCAACGAATGGCTGGAGCCTGTTACGGATCAGGTATATGCCGCGCTGGGGAATTAAGAAACCTTATTATAATAGTATAAGGCAACACCGCGCAAATGCGACTGCGGATTCTGACGGATCTTTTCCGCCAAAAATTCGTTTGTAAAACCTTGAAATACACAAAGTATTCCTGCGGCTTTACACCTTTTTTTGACGAAAAATCTTTCGTCAGACTCTCTTGCCGATTTGTGCGGTATTGCCATAAAACCCCGGCAGCTGAAAAAACGGCTGCCGGGGTATTGTCATTCCTGGGTCATTTGCTGGGCGATTCGCAGACCGGTGGGGGTGGTGGCAAGTCCGTCCTGCCCGGTTTCCCGGAGACAAGCGGGCAGCAGATGTCCGATCCGCCGCATGGAATCAATGACCTCGTCCGGGGGAATGGCGCTGCGGATGCCGGACAGTGCCATTTGAGAGGCTACCACGGCATTCACGGCGCCGGAAGCGTTTCGCTTGATGCAGGGAACCTCCACCAGTCCTGCCACAGGATCGCAGGTGAGCCCCAGCAGACTTTTCAGTGCAAGGGCGCAGGCATGGCAGATTTCCTCGCAGTCGCCGCCCTCCAGATAGCTCAGTGCACCGGCTGCCATGGCGCTGGCGGAACCGATTTCTGCCTGACAGCCGCCCTCTGCGCCTGCAATGCTGGCGCTGGCTGCAATGACCTCGCCGATTCCCGCTGCAACGTAAAGGGCTTCCACCAGCTTTTCCTCCGTCACCTGCCGGCAGGAGGCGTAGCTCAAAAGAACCGCCGGAATCACGCCACAGGAGCCGGCAGTGGGTGCGGCAACGATCCGCTTCATGCAGGCGTTGGATTCCGCCATTTTCAGCGCCCGTTCCATAACCTCGGTGAGATAATCTCCCAACAGGCGATTTTCCCGCATTCGATAGGCGGAGAACTTTGCACCGTCGCCGCCTGCCATACCGCTGGCAGAACGCAGATCGGGGTCATAGGCGGCGTCTGCCTGTTCCATGGCGCGATACATGCTCTGCATATCGGAAAAGGACTGCGCAGGGGTGACGTCGCGCTCCTGACAGTCGGATTCCTGAATGATCTGCCAGAACGCTTTGCCGGTTTCGGTGCAGCGGGCTGCAATTTGCGCAAGCTGTGTATATGCCATAGAATCAATCCTCCAGACTGTAGTAGATGACCTTTTCAATGCCGTCAAGATGCCGGAGCCATTGCAGCGCTTCAATGGGAACCTCCTGGTCGCACTCAATGACCATAACCGCATGACTGCCCCGGCTGCTGCGGTAGAGCTGAAGGGTGGCAATGTTGACATTCTCGTGGAACAGCATGGTGGTTACCTGGGCGACATGCCCCGGCTGGTCCAGATTGTGGACAATTAAGGTGGGGTAATCGCCGGAAAAGTTGGCGGACAGCCCGTCGATGCTGGCAATGTTGATTCTGCCGCCGCCGATGGATTCGCCAACCACCTCCAGCTTCTTTCCGCTTTCGCCGGTGAGCCGCAGCATCACGGAGTTGGGATGACCGTCCCGCAGCTCGGCAGCGCCGAAGGTCAGGGAGATCCCCTGCTGCTCTGCCAAGACAAGGCTGCCTGGAATCCGGCTGTCGTCGGGCTGCATGCCCATGAGTCCTGCCACCAGCGCCTTTGGGGTGCCGTGTCCCTTTCCGGTTGCCAAAAACGAACCGTATAATAAAATTTCAGCCTGGCGCACCGGCTCCCGCAGCAGCTTCCTTGCCACGTAGCCGATTTTGACCGCGCCTGCCGTATGAGAACTGGAGGGACCCACCATAACGGGACCCACAATATCAAATAAATTCAATGCAGTGTCCTCCTGCCTGTAATGCTCCGATTCTACCATATCCGCAGGCAAAAAGCAAAGCGGATGCGCATTCCCGTATGCATTTCCAAATTAGACCGCATATTTCGGTGCAGATCCATTTGCACAGCTAAAAAACAGAGGAACAGAGCGATATGATTTGGCGCCGGGACTGCAAAGAAAAGCAATTTGCACCGGAAATGTGTTTGGCGTTTTTCACAAAATTTGCAGGACATTTTCCTTACGGTTCGAAGTGTCTACCACACACGGACATATGTACAACGGGATGTTTTTGGCGGGCGAACATGAAGGATTTTTACGCAAAAAATTCATTATTTTTTGCAATTTACCGGTCGGGACCAAAAATTTCGGTTGATTTTTGCAAGATAAATAGAGTATAATGTCTATATCCTTTTATTCATCACCCTATTAAGGTGACGAAAATTTGAAGCAACGAGGAGTATGAAGAACATGAAATTCACGAAAAGAGCACTGGCTGCCATGCTGTCTGCTGCAATGATGGTCTGCGCCTTTGCGGGCTGCGGCGATTCGGCTGCTTCCGCTTCCGCTGCATCGAACCAGGCTGCTGCTTCCACCGCGGCTGACACTGGCGACAAGATTGTAAAAATCGGCGTATACGAGCCCGCTTCCGGCGACAACGGTGCCGGCGGTAAGCAGGAGACTCTGGGCATTCAGTATGCCAACAAGGTGCAGCCCACCGTGGAAATCAACGGTGAGACCTACACCGTTCAGCTGGACATCGTAGATAACCAGTCCTCTACCGATAAGGGTCCCTCTGCTGCACAGCAGCTGGTATCCGACGGCGTGTCCGTGGTGCTGGGCTCCTATGGTTCCGCAGTAGCAATCGCTGCCGGCGACGTATTTAAGAACGGCAAGGTTCCTGCCATCGGCGTCACCTGCACCAACCCCCAGGTTACCGAGGGCAATGACTACTACTTCCGTATCTGCTTCCTGGATCCCTTCCAGGGCACCGTACTTGCAAACTTTGCTTATGGCGATCTCCAGGCAAAGAAGGCATACTGCCTGTCCAAGCAGGGCGACGACTACTCCGCCGGCGTCTGCAACTACTTCAAGCAGGCATTTGAGGCACTGGGCGGCACGGTTGTAGAGGAAGCCTTCCCCGATGGCAACTCCGACTTCACCTCTTATGTGACCAACGCCAAGAGCCAGGGCTGCGACGTCTTCTTCTCTCCCGTTTCCATCGAGGCTGCCGCCAATATCATCAAGCAGGCACAGTCTCAGGGACTGGAGATGCCCATCCTTGCCAGCGACACCTGGGATTCCAACGTTGTTGCCGAGGCAGCAAAGGGTACAAACATGAACATCTATGTTACCACCTTCTATCAGGAGGGCGGCTCCCCGGACTTCGACTCCGGCATCAAGGAGTACATCAACTCCGACTCCACCGCACTGGCAAACAACGGCGGCAACGATCAGCTGGCTGCTGTTTCCGCAATGGGCTATGACGCATACTTTGTTGCCCTTGAGGCAATTAAGGCTGCCGGCACCACCGATTCCGAGGCAGTAAAGAATGCGCTTCCTTCCGTTAATTATACCGGCGTTACCGGCGCGATTGCATTTGGCGAGAACGGCGATGCAAACCGTACCTCCGCTTTCATCAAGAAGTGCAACACCGAGACTGCTGCATGGGATCTGGTCCGCGAGCAGGGCGTAGAGTAATTCTTACATTTGCAGAATTCACCGGGGACCCTGCGGGGTCTCCGGGTTTCCTGCGAAAGGCAATCCACGCTGTTTGGGCTGCCTCGAAAGGAACCCCGTGCCGGAATCTTTTCGAGACAGCTCAAATTGATCTATTAGGAGGTTTACCCATGAGTGTCGTCCTTCCCTATCTGCTGTCAGGCATTTCCGTCGGTGGTCAGTATGCGCTGATTGCCATTGGTTATACCATGGTTTACGGTATCCTGCGGCTGATTAACTTTGCACACGGCGATGTGTTTATGGTGGCTGGTGTTATGATGGTTTACCTGTCCGCGTCGCTGCCGCTGTACATCTCCATGCCGCTGATGCTGATTCTGACGGTGATTATCGGCTTTGCCATTGAACGTGCGGCATATAAGCCCTTGCGTTCGGCACCCCGTATGTCCATTATGATTTCCGCCATCGGCGTGAGCTATCTGCTCCAGAACCTGGCGGCGTACATCACCGGCGGTCTGGCACAGCAGTATCCCACCATTCCCTTTATCTCCGATTCCGTCAACATCGGTCCCGCTACCACTAAGGTGGTAACGCTGGTAACGCCGTTCCTGGTGATTGCACTGGTGTTTGCGCTGGTGATGCTGATTAACCACACCAAGATCGGCATGGCAATGCGGGCGGTGTCCAAGGACTATGACACCGCGCAGCTGATGGGCATCCGGATCAATGCGGTTATCAGCGCGACCTTTGTCATCGGCTCCTTCCTGGCTGCCATCGGCTCGGTGCTGTACTTCACCAACTACACTGCCGTCACCTATACCTCCGGCGCAATGCCCGGTCTGAAGGCGTTTGTTGCAGCGGTATTCGGCGGCATCGGCTCCATTCCCGGCGCAGTGATCGGTGCATTCATCATCGGCATCTGCGAGAACATCGTCAAGGGTCTGGAGGCAATGCTGGGCGTGGTTGGCATCAACATCAACCTGGGGCTGGCTGCCTTCTCCGATGCGGTAACCTTTGCCCTGCTGATTATCATCCTCGTGGTAAAGCCCACCGGTCTGTTCGGTGAGAAAGCCACGGAGAAAGTGTGAGGTGCGCCATGAGTAAGCTGAATAACAAGCGCGGCTCCCTCATCACTGCCGCAATTATCATTGTAATTTTCCTGTTTGTGGGCATTGCCGAGCAGTTAGCCCCCGCCAGCTGGGATATGCTGTTCATGGTGCTGAAAAAGGGCGCAATCTATGCGCTGATCGGTGTCTCCATGAACCTGCTCAACGGCTTTACCGGTTTGTTCTCTCTGGGTCAGGCAGGCTTTATGCTGCTGGGCGCTTATACCTATGGTATTTTTACGATTCCGGTCGCGGACCGGGCTTCGGTCTATCAGTATTTTGACGGCGGACTGGTGCAGTTTACTCTGCCGGTGCCTGTGGCGCTGATTCTGGCTGGTCTGGTGGCAGCGGCGTTTGCGTTCCTGATTGGTCTGCCGGTGCTGCGGCTCAAGAGCGACTATCTTGCCATTGCAACTCTGGGCTTTGCAGAGATCATCCGCGCCATTTTCCAGTGGAATGTGCTGGGACCCATCACCAACGGCTCCAATCTGCTGCGGAAGTTCCCGGTGTTCCATTCCACCATTTCCTATTTCCTGGTGGTTGGCATCTGCGTGGCAGTGATTCTGCTGCTGATTAACTCCTCCTACGGCAGAGCGTTTAAAGCGATTCGTGAGGACGAAATTGCAGCGGAAGCAATGGGCATTAACCTGTCACGGACCAAGATGCTCTCGTTCTGCATTTCCTCCTTCTTTGCAGGCATCGGCGGCGCGCTGCTGGCGATGTATCAGACCTCGGTTCAGGCTGCAATCTTCAAGTCTGCAATGACCTATGAGATCCTGCTGATCGTTGTCATCGGCGGCATCGGCTCCATTTCCGGCTCCATTATCGCATCGTTCCTGTATATCGCATGCAGCGAATGGTGGCTGCGTTTCCTGGATCAGGAGACGATCCTGACCACCGCAGGTCGTACCAAGTTTGTTGTGGTGATGGCAATCATCTTTGCGGTGCTGCTGGCTGGCATGATCTATAAGATTGTAAAGCCCGGCGACAAGAAGCGGACCCGGTTTATTGTAGGCGGCGGCGTATGCGCTGCGGTGCTGGGCTGGCTTGGCTATTTTGCAGCCACCGGTCAGACCAAGGTCCCGCTGCTGAGAAACGGCTTCCGTATGGTTGTGTTCTCTGTCATTATCATGATTATCGTTCTGTTCTTTAGCCGCGGCATTATGGGCACCAAGGAGCTGCCGGATCTGTTCCGTGCCCGTCCGAAGAAAGTGAAAGAAACCCAGGAGGTGGCGAAATGAGCGAGAATATCCTTCATGTCGAAAACGTCACCATGCAGTTTGGCGGCGTCGTGGCAGTGAACAACCTGTCTCTGGACGTCAACAAGGGTGAGATTGTAGCGCTTATCGGTCCCAACGGCGCGGGCAAAACCACTGCGTTTAACTGCATCACCGGCGTATATGAGCCCACCAACGGTCTGATTTCCTTCCAGGGGGAAACGATGATCGAAAACCATCCCCAGGGCAAGATGAAGAAGCAGTACTATGGCGAAAATGCCGGGAAGTATACCCATGTCATCAGCCCGACCCCCGATAAAATTACCAAGCTGGGCATTGCACGTACCTTTCAGAATATCCGTCTGTTTTCTCAGCTGAACGTATTCGACAATGTGCTGATTGCGAAGCATATGCGGGCAAAGCACAATGTATTTTCCTCCACCTTCCGTCTGAGCTATAAGGAGGAAAAGCGCATGCGGGAGGAAACCACCGCTCTTCTGGAGGAGCAGAACCTGCTGCATTTGAAGGACGAGGTGGCAGGCTCTCTGCCCTATGGCATTCAGCGCCGGCTGGAGATTGCCCGCGCACTTGCAACCAATCCAAAGCTGCTGCTGCTGGATGAGCCTGCTGCGGGCATGAACCCCCAGGAAACCCAGGAGCTTACGGATTTCATCAAGGAAATTCGCGAGAAGTATGATCTCACCGTCTTCATGATCGAGCATCACATGGATCTGGTCATGCAGATTTCCGAACGAATCTACGTACTGGACTTCGGCAAGCTCATTGCATCCGGCACACCTGCCGAGGTGCAGAGCAACCAGCGAGTCATTGACGCATATCTGGGGGTGGGAAGCGATGCTTAAAATTGAAAACCTGATTGTAAACTATGGCGGCATTGAGGCGGTCAAGGGCATCTCTCTGGAGGTTCCCGACGGCTCCATCATCACCCTGGTTGGCGCAAACGGCGCAGGTAAGTCCACTACCCTCCGTTCCATTGTTGGACTGGTCAAGGCACGCAGCGGCTCCATTACCCTGGATGGGGAAGAACTGCTGGGACAGGCAACCACGGACATCGTGTCCAAGGGCATTACTCTGGTACCGGAGGGACGGCATGTGTTCCCGGATATGACCGTGCTGGAAAACCTGAAGATCGGCGCTTATCTCCGGAAGGATAAGCTCAGCGACGATATTGAGCGGGTCTACAATCTGTTCCCGCGGCTGAAGGAGCGTTCCTGGCAGGCTGCCGGCACCCTTTCCGGCGGCGAGCAGCAGATGCTGGCAGTTGGTCGTGCCCTGATGTCGAAGCCCAAGATCATTATGATGGATGAACCCTCCCTGGGTCTGGCGCCCATCATCGTACAGGGCATTTTCGATATCATTCAGCAGATCAACAAGGAAGGTACCACCGTTCTTCTGATCGAGCAGAATGCAAACATGGCGCTAAAGGTGGCAGATTACGGCTACGTCATGGAAACCGGACGAATCTCTCTGGCTGGCACTGGTGCAGAGCTGCTGGCAAACGAGCAGGTAAAGGAACTGTATCTGGGCAAATCCAAGCAGTAAAGTCGTTTAGCCCTGGTCTTTGTGACCGGGGCTTTGCCATGCCTGCACCCTTGACATTGCCGCCGGATGTGTTTATCATGAAAGGGAAACTAAGGCAACACCGCACAATTGCGTCTACGGGCTTTGACGGTCCTTTTCCCTCACAAATCCGCTGCGAAAATTTGAAATACACAAAGTATTCCTGCATTTTCGCAACAAATTTGTGATGCAAAATTCCACGCCAAATCTCCTTGCCGAATTATGCGGTATTGCCCTAAAAGAGAAGCAAAAAACAAGGAGAAATTATGGAACAGTTTTTTATTGTACTCAATCAGATCGGGATCTTTTTGATCCTTATTATTTTGGGCATTGTGGCAGTGCGCTTTGGAATTCTGGACGAGCATTCCCTGGGCAGCGTGTCCAAGCTGGTCATGCGGATGGCGCTGCCGGCGTACATCTTCATTAACACTGCCGAGGGCGCCACGCGGCAGGGCTTGGCGGAGAGCCTTTTGATTATCCCCCTTGCCATCGCACTGTATCTGATGCTGTTTTTCCTGTCTGTGGGACTGGAAAAGGTATTTCATCTCAAAGGAAATCGGGGGCATGTGTTCCGCGCCATTGTAATGTTCGGCAACGTGGGCTTTATGGGCATTCCGCTGGTGGTGGAGCTGTATCCCGACACGGCGCTGCTGTATATTTCGCTGTTTACCATTCTGGATCAGGGGCTGTTCTGGACCTATGGCGTTTCCCTGACCAAGCCGGTATCCGAACAGAAGGAGAAAATTTCGCTGAAAAACCTGAAAAATCTCCTGAGCCCTGCACTCATTGCAATTGTAGGCGCTACGGTGCTGGTGCTGCTGAATGTACATCTGCCCAAGCTCCTCACCACAACCCTGTCCAAGCTGGGCGCTGCCAGCATGCCCCTGTCCCTTTTGTATATCGGCGGCATGCTGTCCATGACCGACGTGCGCAAGGTCCTTCACTGCGGAGAGCTGTATGCGGAGATCGGACTGAAAATGCTGGTGCTGCCCCTGGTGTTCTTCCTGGTGATGAAGCTGTGCCAGGTGCCGATGGATATGGCGGGGACTATGACCTTCCTGACGGGACTGCCTGCCATCAATATGGTGGCGATGCTGGCAAAGAACAACGGCTCCGACGGCGACTATGCGGTATGCGCGGTGATGATGACCACCATCGCCTGTCTGATTACACTGCCGCTGGTATCTCTGGGAATGGTGATGCTGGGATAAGAATTCCAACGGAATTTCGTTGACTTCTGCACGTTAATGTGATAAATTATCGGTATTCCCATGTGGAAGGAAGGAGCAATCATGAAAATTGCAGTGGTGGGCATGGGACTCATTGGCGGCTCCCTTTGCCGTGCCTTTCATCATTACACAACCCATAAGGTGCTGGGTACCACCCGAAACCATAAAACCGTAGAATTCGCCCTGTCCGTTGGCGCAATCGACGAGGAGCTGACGGACCTTAGCGAGCCGGACGTTACGTTCATTGCGCTGCCCCCGCAGGCAACGCTGGATTATCTGACGAGTCATGTGGGCGATTTCCGTCCCGGCTCCATTGTGGCGGATATTTGCGGCGTCAAAGCGCCCATTGTATCGGCGGTGGACCAGCTGTATTATGACCATGGGATTCACTATGTGGGCACCCATCCCATGGCGGGCAAGGAGACGGCAGGCTTTGCCAACTCCGATGTAGACATGTATAAGAATGCCAGCTATATCATTACCCCCACAGAGTTGACAGACCCGGAGGCGCAGAAGACGCTGGAGGCACTGGCAAAGTCCATCGGCTTTACCCGCATTGAGGTCACCGATCCCCAGCGCCATGATACCATCATCTCCTACACCTCGCAGCTTGCCCATGTGGTGTCCTCTGCCTATATCAAAAGCCCCACCTCGGCGCTGACCCTGGGCTTTACTGCAGGCAGCTTCCAGGATATGACCCGGGTGGCAAAGCTGGACCCCGAGATGTGGACGTCGCTGTTCCATATGAATAAGGAGCCGCTGCTCCGGGAGATCAACACCCTGCTCCACAATTTGACCGTGTTCCGGGATGCCTTACAGGCGGACGATTTGAGCCAGGTGCGCGGGCTGCTGGATCAGGGCAGACTGCTCCGGGAAGAGGTCCTGCTGCGCCAGCATCAAAATGGTTCGCTGGACGATTAAACAAAATTCTTACCTTATGACAAATGATGTCCCCTCAACGCTGGGTGTCCAGTGTTGAGGGGACATGCTGTATCCTGGGGGATTGAAAACAGGATTAGGAATCTTCTACTTTATGATTGGGAAACGTAAATTTAATATTACTGACATATTTACAGCAAAAATGGGAGCATAACTATACAATCCGTGGGACACAATCCACAAAAAGTGCGGTAAGAATCCGTTGGTTTGCGCATTGACGTCGGTTTCATATTTTTTCTATAATGTAGAAGACGAAACCAGAACTAGAAGGAGGCAAACCAAATGAAAAAGAAGATTCTTGCAATGCTCCTGGCGGCTGGCATGCTGCTGGGACTGCTGGCGGGTTGCGGCAACGACTCCGGTCAGAGTACCGCCGCTTCTGAGACAGAAAAGTCCGCATCCACCCAGGCGGAAGCTCCTGTGACCGAGGAGCAGTCTGAAGCGCCGGTACAGGAGCCTGCATCCGCCCAGGAAGAGGCTTCGACCCTGGAAGCAGACGAAGACTATGTTTACACCGGCGAATGGGCGAGCTATCCCCTGTGCGATCCCGGCAGCAAGACCCTGACCATGTGGTGCGAGTTCCCCGGCTTTTTGAGCATGGTGGGCATCGATTCCTATCAGGACTGCTCCGTGTTCAATGCAGCGGAAGAAGCCACCGGCGTCCACATTGAATTCACCGAGGTTTCCATGATGAACGCATCCGAGCAGTTCTCGCTGCTGTGTGCTGCCAATGATATGAAGGACATCATGGGCGGCGTGGGCTCCTACTACGGCTCCACAGCAGGCGCCATTGAGGAAGAGATCATCATCGATCTGGCGGAGCCTGCCGAGGAGTATATGGGCAATTACATGACCATTCTCAACGACCCCAAGTATGCGGCTTATAAGGAAAAGGCATATAACGCAGAGGGGCAGCTGGCAGAGATCACCTCGATTTCCGACGACTTTAAGCCCACCAGCGGTGCACAGATTCGGAAGGACTGGCTGGATGCTCTGAATCTTCCCATGCCGGAAACCTATGACGATTGGGAGACGACCCTCCTGGCGTTCAAGGACAACTACGGCTGCACCAACGCACTGCTGCTCTCCGGCGTCACCCAGATGACCAACCTGATTGCCGGCTATGGCACCGCAGGCGCAGCAGAGGCTGCAATGGGCAGCTCCAGCGCAGTGAATATGTATCAGGTGGACGGCGTAATCAAGAACGGCTATCAGGACGACAGCTATCGCGCGTATCTTACTATGATGCACAAGTGGTATGACGAGGGACTGCTGTCCCGGGACTTCATCACCGCATCCTCCGACGGCTCCCAGAACAACACCGACGGTCTGATCCTTGCCGGCGATTCCGGCATCTGGTTCTCCCAGGGCAACTTCATCACCCAGTATGAGAATCAGGCGCAGGTTTCTGAGCCGGACTTCTCCATCGAGGGCATCACCGATCCCTATTCTCCGGAGTATAACCCCGAGAAGACCACCCACTTTACCTCGATGGCAGGCGGCAATGCAGGCGGCAGCGGCGCCATGAGCATCTCCACCAACTGCGAGGACGTACAGCTGGCATGCCAGTGGCTGGACTACTTCTGGACCGAGGAAGGTCAGCTCCTGTGCAACTACGGCATCGAGGGCGAGGGCTTTGAATACGACGAAAACGGCAATCCTCAGTTTACCGATTTCGTGGTCAACGGCGGCAACTTCCAGTTCATGATGACCGGCTATACCCTGTCCGGCGTTCCCTCTCTCCAGGACTTCGACAAGTCCTTCTTTACCTATGGCGATAATGTCATCGAAGCCTTTGACACCTGGGCTTCCTGCGTGGACGATCTCTATACCCTGCCCGCAGCGCTGACGCTGAACACCGAGCAGAACGAGGCATACAGCTCCAAGTTCAACGACATCAACACCATGGCGGAAGAGCGTGTTGGTAAGTTCATCACCGGTGAGCTGGATATCGAAACCCAGTGGGATGCGTTCCAGGAGGACCTTGAATCCATGGGCATCCAGGATTGCATTGATATCTATCAGGAGGCTTACGACACCTATATGGCATCCAAGGGTTAATTGCAGCACTCCAAAGGGACCTGCCCGAAAGGGCGGGTCCCTTTTCCTTGACCTTAGGGGAATTGTAGGGAGAAATTCTCGAAATCTTAACAAAAGGTTACTGGTCAAAGCGCTGCTCCTATGGTATAATGGGCGGGTAACGTAAGCATGAAGCGCAATGGAGGCAAAGAATGCGGAAACGATTATTAGCAGTACTGCTTGCTCTGACGCTGACGGTGGCGATGGTACCTGAGACATTTGCCGTGGACTCAGGCAGCATCACCGACGTCAGCGGACATTGGGCAGAAGAGTCCATTCGGTGGGCGCTGGAGAACGAAGCGTTTAAGGGCGTATCCACCACCGAATTTCAGCCGGAGGGCTTTATGACCCGTGGCATGTTTGTTACGGTGCTTGGGCGCACGGCTGGTGTAGTCGAAGCGGACTACCAAAATACATATGCGCTGTTTCGGGATGTACCTGCGGGGGCATACTATGCACCGTTTGTAAATTGGGCAGTGCAATATGGCATTGCCAATGGTGTGGACGACGGTTTGTTTTCTCCGGATACGCCGGTAACCCGTGAGCAAATGGCAACGTTCCTGGTGCGCTATGCATCAATTTATAATTATCAGATGGTAAGCATCAGCGAAAATATTGCGGATGTGTTTTCCGATGCCGGCAGTATTTCTGACTTTGCAGTGGATTCCGTGGAAACCATGCGACAGACCGGTATCCTCAACGGCAGAAGCCGGGGGGAAAACGGCTATTACTTTGATCCCCGCAGCAATGCAACCCGTGCCGAGTGCGCAGTGGTGCTCCAGCGGCTGGATGCCAGTTTGGAGCCCTATGAGGGACGCGAGACGGTGGATCCCACAGAAATCCGGATTTCCGGCGATACCGACCAGTTGACCATCGGACAGTGGACCTATCTGGAGGCAACCGTTGCCCCGGAAGAAGCCAGCAACAAAACCGTTACCTGGGCGTCCTCAGATCCCACGGTTGCCACTGTAAACCTGCAGGGCAAGGTGACTGCGGTGGGCGAAGGCACTGCGGAGATTCATGCCTTCACCTGGAACGGCTGTGAGGATGTCTATACCATCACCTGCCAGAAAAATGTTTCCCTGTCCTATGACGGAGAAACCTATGCGGAAAAGTGCCAGCGGGTATTTGGCACCGAGGTTTCCGATCCTCGGCGGTATTATCAGTCGGCAGCAGAGGCAAAGAGCCATATGGTGACCATTACCGTGCCGGTATGGGATTTTGCCGACAGCTCCCGGACCACCAAGGTGACGAAGTACAAGTCCCTGATGGTCCATGAGAATATGGCAGACTCCATTCAGGCAATTTTTGAGGAAATCTACAACGGCAGCGAGCAGTTTCCCATCAAAGAAGTGGGCTGCTATCGCTGGGAGTATGGTTCTGAGCATATGCCCGGGCTTGCCATTGATATCAACCCCAACGAAAACTGCGAGATTCGCAACAACGTGATTACCACCGGCTCCTATTGGAAGCCCGGCGAGGATCCCTATTCCATTCCCGCAGACGGCGATGTGGTCAATGCCTTCCGTAAATACGGCTTTGGCTGGGGCGGCAATTGGCGCTCGGTCAAGGACTACATGCACTTTAGCTATTTCTCCACCTGATAACTCTCGTAGGCGTCGCAGAGCGGCGTCTACGTTCATAATAGGACCCAATCCGCCGGATTTGGCGGCAGAGGGATGAACAGAAAGGAACGAATCCCTATGGGAAAAAAGCAGCCGGTAAAGCCCGAAGCCAAACGAAACCCACAGACGATTCCAGTCTGTGATCCGCCGCATACCCATGGGCTCAGCGACGTGGCAGTTCGCCAGAGGATGCAGGCGGGACTCAGTAATGTTCAGGTAGAGGCCCCTACCAAGTCGGAAAAGCAGATTATCCGGGACAACTGCCTGACGTATTTTAACCTGATTTTTATTATTTTGGCTGCCTGTCTGGCGGTGGTGGGAGCATTTGGTGATATGCTCTTTTTGGGCATTGCCATTACCAATACTGCCATCGGTATTTTTCAGGAGATTCGCTCCAAGCGCACCATCGATCAGCTGACGCTGATGACAGCACGGAAGGTGCCCACCATTCGTAACGGCAAGCGGGAGCTGGTGGAGTCGGACCGGCTGGTGCGGGATGATAT
>CAJKNS010000018.1 GCA_905201305.1 uncultured Eubacteriales bacterium | reverse complement strand
CGTGCTCTATCTGCCTGCCAGACGGGATTTCCGCAGTGCCTCCAGCCCCCAGGATGAAAAGGCGGAAGCAGGTCCCAGCCCCCGCAGCGGCGTTATGCTGTCGGAATTCGGTGTTCCGGAAGCTATGGAGCATGGTGATGCACCCAAATATATGCCCGCAAAGCGCGGAAAGCTGGACATGGACTACGTGCTATCCCGGCAGCAGTTTACGGGGCTCCGGGATTATGTGGAGGATCGCATGGCGCAGGTGGTAGACCGGATTCTGGGGGGCTATTTCCCGCCAAAGCCCTTCTACCGCGGTATGTCCCACGATCCGTGCAGCTGGTGTAAGTACGGCTCCGTATGCCAGAAGGACCCGCAGTTCCGCAAGAGCTGCTATCACCCCAGCATTACTCCCAAGGAGTTCTGGGGACTTTTCAGCAAAGGAGAGGATGACGATGGCTGAGCTGACCCCACAACAGCGTGCAGTGGTGGAAAACCGCGGCGGAACATTGCTGGTATCTGCGGCTGCCGGCTCCGGTAAAACCAAGGTTCTGGTGGACCGGGTGGTGGACCGGATTCGTCAGGAGGGGAAAAACATCCACGAATTCCTGATTATCACCTTTACCAATGCTGCCGCCGCAGAGCTTCGCAGCAAAATTTCTGCCGCTCTGAGCAAGGCGCTGGCAGCGGAACCGAACAACCGTCATCTTCGCCGTCAGCTGAACCTGATGCATCTGGCGCAGATTTCAACGGTCCATGCCTTCTGCGGCACACTCATCCGGCAATACGGATATTCTCTGGAGGTTCCCTCCGACTATGCCATGCTGGAGGACGCCCGGCGGGAAGAGATGCTAAACCGCACGCTTTCGGATTTACTGGAGGAACGATATTCTTCCATGACGCCGGAGTTCTCTTTGCTTTCGGATACTTTGGGTGCAGGACGGACCGATCAGGCGCTGGAGAATCTGGTTCGGAGTTTGTTTGAAAAAATGCTGTCTCAGCCCAATCCGGAAAGTTGGCTGCATTCCATTCCGCTGGAGCTGGAGGAGCAGGAAGAGCCGGGACATACGGCTTTCGGGCAGATTCTGCTGGAAGATACCCGGCAGCGTATTGGCTGGCTCATTGACCGGCACAGTTGGGCAATTGCCCAGATGCACGGGGATGAAAAGCTGACCCCCAAATACCTGCCTGCCTATGAAGCCCAAAAGCACGCGCTGACTGCCATTTTAAAGGCGCTGGACGGTCCCTGGGATCAGATTGCGCCGCTGCTTACGCTGGACTATCCTCGGCTGGTGGTGCAGAAATACCCGGACCCCGGAAGGCTAAATGCCATAAAAGCCGTTCGAACCGACATGAAAAAGCAGCTGGAAAAGCTCTCGGCGCTGTTTTCTCGACCCGGCACAGCACTGCTGCAGGAGCAGAATCAGCTTGCACCCGCGCTTCGGGTGCTGTGCGATTTGGCACAGACGCTTTATCGGCGTTTTTCGGCGGAAAAGCGCAGAAAAAATCTTCTGGACTTTTCCGATCAGGAGCACCTTGCCATTCGCCTGCTGCTGGACACCAAAGGGCATCCTACCGATGTTGCCCGGGAGGTTGCCCAGCGGTATGCGGAGATCATGGTAGACGAATATCAGGACTCCAACCGGGTGCAGGAGCTCATTTACACCGCCATTGTCCGCGGAAACGATGAAAACCGATTCCTGGTGGGCGACGTCAAGCAGTCCATCTATGGCTTTCGGCAGGCGGAACCGGCGCTGTTTCTGGAGAAATATCAGCGCTATACTCCCGCAGAGCGGGCGGCAAATGGTGAGCCGCGAAAGCTGATTCTGTCGAAAAACTTCCGTTCCTGCCCGGAAATTCTGGAAGCGGTGAACCATACGTTCTCCTGCATCATGCGCAGGGAAGTGGGGGAGCTGGACTATGGCGCAGACGAAAGCCTGTATCCCGGTCTTTCGGACTACCCGGTGGACAAGCAAAGCCATGTGGCGCTTTATCTTCTGTCCACGCCCAAGCATTCCGCCGGACAGGACGGCAACCAGGGGGCAGACGATCTCAATAAGTATCAGAAGGAAGCGGCATGGGTTGCGGCAAAAATCGTTTTGCTGTTGGACGCCGGGATTCCCGTGCGGGATGGAGATGGCACCAGAGCGGTCCAGCCGGGAGATATTTCCATTTTGTTTCGGTCCCGTTCGCCTATGAGCATTTATCAGAATGCGCTGCTGCGTGCGGGCGTTCCCGTCGCCGGTGGAGCAGGGGACGATTTGTTTGAAACCCCTGAGGTTCAGGTGCTTCTGAACCTGCTTCGGGTGCTGGACAATCCCCATCAGGACATTCCGCTGCTCTCTGTGCTGTGCAGCCCGCTCTACCGGCTATCCAACGATCAGCTGGGCACCGTTCGCGCAGTCAGCAATCAGCCCCGATTTTACGACGCCATGACCGAATGCCAGGAGGATTGGTGCGTCCAAACGCTGTCGTCTCTTGAAGCACTGCGCGCCAAGGCTGCCACCACCTCTGCGGACCTTTTGGTATGGGAACTGCTGGAGAACACCGGACTTCTGGCTGCCTACAGCGCCATGGAGCAGGGGCAGCGCCGCCGCGCCAATCTGCTTCGGATTTATGACATCGCAAGGGAGACCGCAGGGGGAAATTACCTCTATCTCTATGAGCTGATCCGCACGCTGGACCGTATGGAACAGTCAGGCGCCGAGGGGGACTCGGGCAATCAGGACGGCGTGACCCTTACCACCATCCACAAGTCTAAGGGACTGGAATATCCCGTGGTATTTCTTTGCGACCTGTCCCGGCAGTTTAATTTCCGGGAGCTGGGCGATTCTGTGCTGCTGGACGGAGATTTGGGAATCGGCGCGAAAATCACCGATCCGGACCGGCGCATTCGTTATCCCGGTCTTGCCTATCAGGCGCTGGAGGTCAAAAAGCGGAAGCAGCTGATTGCCGAGGAAATGCGCATTCTCTATGTCGCCATGACCCGTCCAAAGGATTATCTTTTCATGACCTATACCGGCGAAAAGCTCTCCGGTGTTTTGGAGGGGCTGCTGCCCGGCGCCGGTTGTCCCGCAGAGCCCTGGGCGGTGAGAGAGGTTCGCTGCTTGGGGGACTGGGTGCTGCTGTCAGCGCTGTCCAGGGTGGAAGCAGGTGAACTGTTCCAGCTTTGCGGCAGACCCCAGTGCCAGCTGACGGTATCGGAGCATCCATGGAAAATAGCGGCAGAAACCATTGAAACCGTGCCGGAAGCCCATTATACCCCATCGCAGGCGCAGCGTGCTCAGAAAGCCGTTTCCGTGCCGGCACCGGAGCAGCTGGTGCGGGCAATGACCTGGCAATATCCCCACCAGACGGCGCAGCATACGCCCTCCAAGGTCACTGCCACGGAGCTGAAGGGGCGCGCAAAGGATCAGGAAGCCCAGGAGGACGCAGCGGCTCCTCGAAAAATGCCCATGCTCAGCCGTCCGGAGTTTATTCTGGAGCACAAGGGGCTTTCTCCCACCGAGCAGGGCACTGCCACCCATCAATTCCTGCAATATGCCAATTTCTCCAACCTCACCACCCGGGACGGTGTTATTTCCGAGTTGGACCGGATGGTAGACGAGGAATTTTTGACGGAATTACAGGCGGAAGCAGTCCGTCCGGAGGAAATCACCGGGCTGTTTACCAGTCCTCTGGGGCATCGCATGCTGTCGGCAAAGGAGCTGCTGCGGGAGTTCAAATTCTCCCTGCTCACCGATGCGGACGCCATCTATTCGGTACTGGAGGGTGAACAGGTGCTGCTGCAGGGCGTGGTAGATGCGGCGATTCTGGAACCGGACGGCATCACCGTCATCGATTTCAAAACGGACCGGGTATCTCCGGAGCAGGCGCCCCTGCGGGCAGAGCAATACCGCGGACAGCTCAGCACCTATCGGGACGCCCTGTCCCGTATCTTTGAAAAACCGGTGAAGCAGACCATTCTCTACTTTTTAAAGCCCGAAATGGAGGTTATTCTATGATATCCGGTGTGATATTTGATATGGACGGACTGATGACCGATACCGAGCGGCTGTATATTGACCTCTGGTGCCGGATTCTCCGGGAACAGGGCATGGAGGAGCACCGGGAGGTCGTCACCCGCTGCATCGGCATGGATCATGGTAAAACGCGCGCATACATAACGGAAACATTGGGCGCGAATTTTGACTATCTTTCCGTGCTGAGTGAGGCAGGAAAACGCTCCGAGCAGTATTGCAGGGAAAACGGTATTCCGGTTAAGCCCGGACTCTATGAGCTGCTGGACTATCTGGACGCAAATCGCATTCCCTATGGGGTTGCCACCTCCAGCCGGGGAGAGGGAGCACGCTCCAAGCTTCAAACAATCGGCGTACTGTCCCGGCTCCGTGGGCTGGTTACCGGAGATATGGTGGAGAAGGGAAAGCCTGATCCGGAGATTTTTGTCCGCGCCGCCGAAGCGCTAAAGCTTCCGCCGAAAAACTGCCTGGTGCTGGAGGATTCTCCCCACGGTATTCTGGCCGCCCATCGCGCCGGCTGTCTTCCGATGATGATTCCTGATCTCTGGCAGCCCGACGAGAACATCAAGGCGCTACTCTATGCCCAGGGGAATACGCTGCTGGATGTGATTCCGCTGCTGCAGGGACAGGCAATCCAACCCTAGCAATTTCCCGCCAGGTATGGTATCATAGCGGGAAGAAAGGGGAATCACCCATGTCAACACCAAAACTGATCCTCGCGCCCATGGCAGGCGTAACGGATTATGCCTATCGAACCATTGCGGCGGAAATGGGCGCTGACGTTACCGTAACGGAGATGGTATCCTCCCGGGCTCTTTGCTACGGCGATAAAAAAACCGTGAAGCTGCTGGGCAAAACTCCCACTGGTATCTGCGGCGCGCAGATTTTCGGCAACGATCCGGAATTTATGGCAAGAGCCGCAAAGCTGACACTGGAGCTGTCCAATTGCGACTTCATCGACATCAATATGGGCTGTCCCATGCCCAAGATTTCCGGTGCCGGTGACGGCGCAGGACTCATGAAGACTCCAGAGCTGGCCGCGGAGATTGTTCGCGCTGTGGTGGAAGCGGTTCCGGTGCCGGTGACGGTCAAAATGCGCAAAGGCTGGGATAAGAGCCACGTGAATTGCATGGAGCTGAGCCGGCTGGTGGAGCAGGCAGGCGCTTCTGCGGTGGCAGTTCATGGGCGCACCCGGGTGCAGCTTTATACCGGACGCGCCGATTGGGACTGCATCCGAGAGGTAAAACAGGCGGTCAGCATTCCCGTCTATGCCAACGGCGATGTGGATTCTCCGGAAGCGGCGCTGCATATTCTCCGGTATACCGGCGCAGACGGCGTGATGATTGGTCGGGCTGCCTTTGGGGACCCCTATCTGTTTGCCATGATCCGTGCGGCGCTGGACGAAAAAGACATTCCTGAGCGTCCACCCCTCAGTCAGCGAATGGACACAGCACTCCGGCAGTTTGAGCTGGCACTGGAGGACAAGGGGGAGCACATCGCCTGTTTAGAAGCGAGAAAGCACCTTTGCTGGTATCTCCATGGCGTGCCCCATGCCAGTTTTTATAAGAAGGACATTTCTCAGGTAGCCACCAAGGAGGAGGTCTACCAGGTAGTCAAACGGATCAAGCGGGATTTGAGGTGAGAATTTGGACGAACTGGAATTGATTCGCCGCGCCGGTCAGGGCGAGGAAGCCGCTTTTGAGCAGCTGGTGATCGCCTATGAAAAGCCGGTCTATAACCTGTGTCTCAGAATGTGCGGCGACAGGGACGAAGCCTTTGATCTGTCCCAGGACACGTTTATCAAGGCATGGCATGCCATTTCCCTGTTTCATGGGGAGAGCCAATTCAAAACCTGGCTCATGCGCATTGCCTCCAATACCTGCATCGACCATCTTCGGAAGAAAAAGCGCAAAAATACCATTACCATGACCGAGTTGGACCGGGAGGACGAGCCGCTGGAGCGCCAAATTGCGGACTATGCTGCCGATCCTGCGGTTCTGGCGGAGAAAGCCCAGGACCATGAAGCGGTTCGTGAAGCCATGTCCCGCCTGCCGGACCAGGACCGATTGATTCTGTCCATGCGTGCCATGGAGGATATGAGCTATCAGGAGATCGGCGAAGCATTGGAGCTGCCCTCCGGCACGGTCAAATCCCGCATCTCCCGCGCCCGGGAAAAAATCCGGCGAAGTCTGGATGGGAACCTTTTTGATTTTTCATCGTCCAGAAAAGGGAATGGGGGAATGCGATCTTGAAGACCTGTGAAGAATACATTGTGGATATGAACCTGAGCATTGACGGGCTATTAGACCCGGAAGCGGAGCAGGCGCTTCAGGCGCATCTTGCCACCTGCCCCAAATGTCGCAGCCTTTACCAGTCCTATCGGGACATTCAGGATGCCATTATTGAGGGCGAGGTTGAGCCGCCCAAGGGTCTAAGCCACAGTGTCATGACCCGGATTCATCAGGAAAAGGTCCGCCACAGTCCAAAGGCAACGCTCAAGCGCATGCGCTTTACACTGACTGCCGCGGTCATCGCGCTGGTGGTGGTTGCAGCCGGAAAATATATCGGTACACCCAACGGCAGTACAGCTGCCAGCAGCACGCCCGAATTCGCCGCAGCTGCCGAAGCGCCCGAAACGGCAGCAAATCAGGAAGCCGCCTTTGGTACTGCGCCTGAGGCCGCCGCGCCGCCGGAAGCCAAAGCGGGAGAGGAAACCACCGAGGATACCGCAGAATATGCCGCAGAGAATGCCGCTCCGATGCTGGAAGCCGGTTACTCCGCCATGGAGGATGCGGAACCTACGGATGCACCGACGGATTCCATGTGGATCGTATGGAACGCACTGAAGCAGGACGGCTATACCGGAACCCTGTACTTTATAGACACCACGGAGCAGGAGCTGTTTCGGCTGCTGCCCCAGGCGGAAATCCTTGCGCTTTCCTCCGGCGATCTTGTCTATCAGGTCAGCGCATCGGCTTATCAGCTGGTACAGGATCAGCTGCCTGCCGTGCAGGAAATGGATGCAGACACGCCTGGAGACACGGTATACCTGAGCATTGAAACGCAATAGCACAAACACCGGAAGGCAAAACAAATGTCTTCCGGTGTTTCCAAAATCGGCGTGCCGCATATGAGCAGCACGCCGATTCTCTATCACAAAAATGCCGATTAACGACTACCCTTATCGTAGGGAACGCCCTCAGCCTTGGGTGCTCTGGACTTCTTGGAGGTGAAGATCAGAATCACCATGGATGCGATAAAGGGCATCATATTATAGATTTCCTTGCTCCAATGGAACGCCGAGAGGAACGTGGAATCCGCGATATTTGCCAGCGCCTTGAACACCGCAAAGAACAGTGCTGCGCCTGCAATCTGAAGCGGCTTCCACTGTCCGAAAATCATAACTGCCAGCGCCAGGAAGCCCATGCCTGCAACGCCCACCTCAAAGTTCCAGGAGGAAACGGAGGGAACAATATAGGCAAAGCCGCCAACGCCGCCCAGTACGCCGGAAATCAGTACGCCGCACCAACGCATTTTGTAGACGTTGATACCTACGGAATCCGCTGCCTGAGGATGCTCGCCGCAGGCGGACAGGCGCAGACCAAACCGGGTCCGATACAGCACCACATACGCCGCAATCAGGATCACGATGCCAATGAAGAAGAACACATTCAGGGTCAGTCCGCCGATCTGGAAGGAGAACGCAGAGTTATCAAAGTCCACCTTGCCTGCCGTTAAACCGCTTCGCGGCAACCAGCGCCAGTGCCGTTGCCAGCAGATTCAGTGCTGTACCGCCGATGGTCTGATCCGCCTTCAGGTTGACCGATGCGAACGCCAGCAGCGCTGCATAAATCGCGCCGGAGATAGCAGAACCGAGAATACTCAGAGTAACCATTGCCCAGGCAGGCATATCTGCGGGCAGCATCCGGGTCATAAGCACGCCAACCAGACCGCCGATGACCATAATGCCCTCCAGGGCAATGTTGATAATGCCGGACCGCTCGGAGAACATGCCGCCCAGGGCTACCAGCATCAGCACCATCATGTACATGAGGGTGTATTTGAGAAGCAGCATCATTGTGCGTCATCCTCCTTTCCGGCAATTTCGTCCGTTTGCGGCGCATCGGAAGCCGCCTTGACCTCCTTGCGCTGGTGCATTTTCTTGGAGAACCAGTTCTTAAACAGCAGGGAGAAGGCGCACAGATAGATGACCACGCCGGAAATTACGTCGGCAATCTCAGGCGGGAACACATTGGTATCCATAAAGCCGCCGCCGGTGGTGATATGGGAGATAAATGCTGCGGAGAAAATTGTGCCGATGGGGTTAGAGGACGCCAGAAGCGCAACAGAAATGCCGTCAAAGCCGATGCCAGGCAGGGCAGTGGAGTCCTGTGGATTCCATTCGCCCACGCCGGACAGGTAGTAGAGTCCGGCGCCGAAGCCAGCCAGCGCGCCTGCGATCACCATGGAAAGGATGATATTCCGCTTTTCGTTGATACCGGCATAACGGGCAGCATCCTTGTTATGACCGCACGCCTTCAGCTCATAGCCGAAGGTGGTTTTATCGATGATAAACCAAATGATGATCGCCACGAGAATTGCCAGGAACACTGCAATGGTGGTGGATTTGTTGTTGAACACATTGCCAAGGCCCAGATCCGGAATCACGGCGTCCGGGAAGTTTGCCCGAAGGCTGTAGGTCTTGGTCTTGGTGGCGTCGTACATGATGCCGGTGCCGCCGCCATAGATGATGGTGTTCACAGCATAGAGCCCAATCCAGTTGAACATGATGGCAGTGATGACCTCGTTGACATTGAGATATGCCTTGAGGATACCGGGAATTGCGCCCCAGATTGCGCCAAACAGCGCCGACGCCAGCAAGCAAACCCACCAGGGCATTTTCAGCACAATGGCAAAATACAGTGCGCCGAAGGCACCTACGGTATACTGACCAGCAGCGCCAATGTTAAAAAGTCCCGTTTTAAATGCGAAGCCAACGGAAAGACCGGTCATAATCAGAGGCGCAATCTGCGCGATTTCACGTCCCACGCCAATGGGCCACATATAAAATCCGCCCTTTAGAATCCGCAGGAAGCCGCCGCTCCACGCACCCTTGGGCTCCAATATCACCAGGAACAGGAAGCCCAGCGCCAGACCGATCACAATACACAGCAGGGAAGAGAACACCGTGGCGACGCCGCTGCGCTGCAAAAGAGGTGATTTTGCTTGTTTTTTCATCAGGACACCTCCTCAAATTTATGACCGCGCTTTGCGCCGGACATATAAAGACCAAGCGTCTGCACATCGGTGGTCTTGGGGTTGAATTCGCCTACGATTTCGCCCTCATACATCACCAGAATGCGGTCAGAGAGGTTCATAACCTCGTCCAGCTCCAGAGAAACCAGCAGCACTGCCTTACCGGCGTCCCGCTGTGCCACCAGCTGACGATGGATGTTCTCAATGGCTCCTACGTCCAGACCGCGGGTGGGCTGAACCGCCACCAGAAGCTCGGGATTCTTATCCAGCTCCCGGGCAATGATCGCCTTCTGCTGGTTGCCGCCGGACATGGATCGAGCGGTGGTCACGGGTCCCTGACCGGAGCGAACGTCATACTCGTCGATCAAACGATTGGCATATTCCCGCACTGCATCCCGGCGAATTACACCGTGATTCTGGAACTGGGGCTCCCAATAGCGCTGGAGCACCAGGTTTTCCTCCAAAGTATAATCCAGTACCAGACCGTGCTTATGCCGGTCCTCGGGAATGTGGCTCATACCGGTTTTGCTGCGGGTACGGATGGATGCGGAGGTAATATTCTGACCCATCAGGGTAATGGTGCCGGCTGTGGGCTTCTCGAGTCCCGTTACCGCATAGACGAACTCCGTCTGACCGTTGCCCTCGATGCCGGCAAGACAGACAATCTCACCGCTGCGAACCTCCAGAGAGGCGTTTTTAACTGCATCGTTCTTATGCAGCTTGGAGGGAACCGTCAGCCCGTCTACCTTCAAAATTGCATCGCCGGGATGGCTGTCCTGCTTGGAAACGGTAAGCTGAACATCGCGCCCTACCATCATTCGGGAAAGCTCCTGAGCGTTGGTGTTTTTGATCTCAACGGTGCCGGTGCACTTGCCCTTCCGGAGTACGGTGCAGCGATCCCCTGCCATAATCTCCGCCAGCTTATGGGTGATAAACAGAATGCTCTTGCCCTCACGGGTGAAGCTGCGCATGATCTCCATGAGCTCGTCGATCTCCTGGGGGGTAAGCACTGCGGTAGGCTCGTCAAAAATCAGAATTTCATTCTCCCGGTAGAGCATCTTGAGGATCTCAACTCTCTGCTGCATGCCAACGGAGATATCCTCGATCTTTGCATCGGGGTCCACCTTCAGACCGTAGCGCTCCGACAGCTCCACTACCTTTTTTCTGGCTTCCTTCCGGTTGATAAAGCCATGCTTGCTGGGCTCACAGCCCAGAATAATGTTGTCCAATACGGTAAAGCATTCCACCAGCTTGAAATGCTGATGCACCATGCCGATATGCAAAGCCGTGGCGTCGTTGGGATTTTTGATCTCAACCACCTGACCGTCTTTTTTGATGGTGCCGGATTCCGGCTGATAAAGTCCGAAGAGAACGCTCATCAGGGTCGACTTGCCAGCGCCGTTTTCGCCCAGAAGCGCATGAACCTCTCCTTTTCTCAGCTGCAGAGTGATGTTATCATTTGCCTTGATTCCCGGGAATTCCTTGGTGATGTTCAGCATTTCAATGACATAATCGCTCATGCACATCATCTCCCTCGTTTATATAATGCATCTCTTATTATATTGATTCTTGTGGCAAAATGCAAGGAAATCCTTTGGCTTTGTCCCGGTTTTATCCGCCATGAAACGACAATCCCCACAAAATCGCGTAAAAAAGTTCCCGCTGCCAAAACTCGGCAGCGGGAAACATTCTTTCAAAGAAGATTACTCGACAACAGTCAGCGTGCAGTGATCGCCAACAGCAGGATAGTCGTCGATGGAATCGGAGATGGTAACCTCGCCGGACTTGATCTTCTCAACCAGAGCGTTGTAATCGTCAACGGTGAAGTTCTTCATGCTCCAGGTATCGGTGGGCAGACCAACATAGTCGCCCTCAGTCAGGGACAGGGAGGACAGAGTGCCGCCGATGGTGTCCCACTGACCGTTAAAATAGGTATCCAGCGCATTGTAGGTAGCTGCATACAGGCCCTTCATAGCAGAGGTGATGATGCAGGGATCGATGCTGGACTGGTCAACGTCAACGCCGATGACCTTGCCCTTGTACTTGTTGGCAGCCTCAACAGCGGAAGTATAGATGCCGCCGCCGCAAGCAAACACAACCTCAGTGCCCTCGGAATACCAGCCCTCCATCTTAGCAGTGATGGTAGCGTCGCCGAAGAACTGACCGCCGTAGGTGTACTTGATCTCAACGTCTACGCCCTTCTCGTTTGCGGCGTCGTTGATGCCCTGGATGTAGCCGTAGCCATAGCGCTGAACAGCGGGAACAGCCATGCCGCCCAGGTAGCCCAGCTTGGTGTAGCCTTCCATCACGGCAGCATAGCCTGCCAGATAGCCGGCCTGCTCCTCGTGGAAGACCATGGTGTGGGTGTTCTTTGCCAGAGTGGTGTCGCCCAGATCGCTCTCACCAACGTCAACCGCGATGAACTTTACGTTGGGGTACTGATCCTGAGTCTGACCGATTGCCTCGCCGAACAGGTAGCCGGGCATTACGATGACGGTAGCGCCCTCGTTGACAGCCTGGGTGATGGAAGTCACACGGGCGTCGGTGGTGTCCTCGGTGGGCTTGTAATAAGTGGTCTCGATGTTGTGGTCCTTGCCATAGGCAACCATAGCCTCATAGCAGGTCTGGTTAAAGGACTCGTCGTCGATGTTGCCAACGTCGGTAACAAGGGCGATCTTATCGGTGCCAGAAGCAGTCTCGGTGCCAGAGCCAGCCTCAGCAGCAGCGGCAGTGGAGCCGGCAGCGGAAGAAGCGGCAGCGCTGCCATCGGAAGATCCGCAGCCAGAGAGCATTGCCAGCATCATGACCGCAGCAAGAACAAGCGCAGTGATTCTCTTCATGTAATTCAACCTCCAAAAAAATTTGCGACATTCTATCGCTCCCCTATTCTTACACACTCTTAAGGAAAAATCAACATGAATTTTCATTTCCGTTGATTTTTTTCAGTCAAATCGGAGCATTTTTGTATATTTCCGATAAAACGACCCGGACTCTTTGTAAAGTCCGGGTCAAATGCCGTGAAATCAGTCCTGCATGTATTCCGATGCCGAGAAGCTGTAGGGGAGAATGTCCTTTAAGGTCAGGGTCATAATCTCGCCGTTTGCGCCGCCAAAATAAACCGTAAAGTCGTCTCCACAAAACTCCCGCATTACCTGACGGCAGACGCCACAGGGCGGGAAAAATCCGGTGATTTCACCGTTTTTGCCGCCTACCACCGCAATGGCGGAAAACTCCCGAACACCGTCGTAAACCGCCTTGAAAAATGCCGTCCGTTCCGCGCAGACCGTGGGGGTATAGGATGCGTTTTCGATGTTGCAGCCCTGATAGACCCGTCCGTCGGAGGTGAGCAGCGCCGCGCCGACCTTATAGCCGGAATAGGGCACATAGGCATGGGTCATGGCTTCCATCGCAAGTGAAACCAGTTCTTCCTTTGTCATGGAGATACTCCTTTCTAGCCGGTTCCCACCACAATCACCCGGTCACGCTTTTTATAGGTGCTCTTGCCCAGATAGTTGGTCTCCAGCAGGGTGCCGTCGCCGCTGTAGACATACTGATAGGCTTCATAGGTGTAGCCGGTATAGGGATAGGTTTTTTCCTTGGTAGTACCGGAGGGCAGAGAGCTGTCATACTCGGTTACCGTGCTGTAGGGGGTGGTGGACAGTCTGGAATAGTCCAGCTCCACATAGTTGTCGTTTGTCTTTGTGCCGTAAATGGAGATGGTCACATAGCCGCCGGAAACCCATGCATCCACACGAATGGGATAGTCGGTGTTATTCCGGAAGCAGAAGTCCTGAGAGCCCCAATAGACCGTTGCGTCCAGTCCGCCGCTTACATAGGTGACAAAGAACGTGTGGGGAGCGCGCTCCGTAATCTCCAAATCCGCATACAGCGCCGCATCATATACTGTGGACGCCACCTGACAAATGCCGCCGCCGGCTTCCTCTACGGAATTGCTGCCCACATACACCGTTGCCTTCTGATAGCCCTTGGCAGCGGTTCGTTCGCCGACTACGCTGTTAAACGAAAATGTCTCGCCGGGATTGATGACCGTGCCGTTGATGGCGCTGCATGCCAGCTTCAGATTGGCAGTCCGTCCACTGTTGGCAGTGTGGGGAGAGGAGAACGTGGAAAGCTGATCCCGGAACAGCACTGCGCGGATTTCGTCGGCAGTTCGTTCCGGATGCACCGCAGTCATGGGAATGCTGACCATTTCACCCCAGGGGGTGTTCATAATTTCATCAATCGCCATCTCCCAGTCCAGGGTATAGCCGTCATAGCCCTCCTGCACATCGCCATAGGCATAATAGGGTTCCGTTGGATCGCAGGCAAGCTCATGATAGGCATCGGTGATGTCCACGTCAGTGGGCAAAACCTCCGTCAGCGTCTGAGAAACGGCGCCGTATTCCCCGGACTCCACCTTGGCTTTTGCCATGTCATAGAGCGCATTGGGGTCCAGGGTATAGCCGGGCTGTCCCATGGTAACATCAATGGTATGCACCTCGGCGTCGGCATAGACCCATGGCTCCACCGGCTCGGACCCATAATCCCTGGCGCACTGATTGGCAAGCCGCCGGATTGCCTTGGTGTCGATTTCCACCTTGTCATAGTCCAGCGTAATATCGGAAAAATCCAGACTTGCAAAGGCGTTGTCCACCGCCTGGGCAATGGTTTCCGCCTCGATCACCCGCCCGGGGGTGCCCAGGGTCATGGTGACGGTATGGGTCGTTTCATCATAGGAAGCCGTCGTTTCCGTGGGGGCAATATAGGTTTCCTCGGAAATTTCCTCCGCCTTTTTCTGAATGTCCTCCTGGCTATAGACCAATTCCGTCTCTGCGCTCAGCCGGTATTCCGTGGCTTTGGCACTGCGATAGGCGCGATACATGCCGTAAGCGCTGGTGTCGCCGCGCTGGTAGCGATATGCCCGGTCTGCCACCGCATCGGCATTCAGCGTCACGCCCTCCTGCTCCGGGCGGAAGGTATAGGTGCCATCAGGAAGAATCACGTTAACGGTGTTAGAAGGGGAGCGGAGCGCCTCTTCAATGGCATCCTTTGCCTCTTCCTTGGTCATGCCGCCCAGATTGATGCCGGCGCAGTAGACGTTGGGCATGATTTTATCATAGCGCTCATAGGGTTTAATCACAAAATAAACATAGCTGATGCCGCCGATGATTGCCAATGCCAGCACCACAAACAGGCACGTCAGCGCAATAAACAGCTTCTTTTTCTTTGGCTTCTGTGGTTCGTCCGCGGCAGGCTCCGGCTCCTGGGGTGTTGGAGGAACCGGCGGGATGATTATGGGTTCTTCCGTCGGAATTGGTCTCTCCGGCTCCTGGGGTACATCTGCTTCTTCCGGCTGTTCTGGGATAACAGGCTCCGGAATTTCCGGCTCCTGCTGGGACTGCATATGTTCAAACGGCGACTGCTCCGGCAGCGGTGCATCGTCCGCGTTTGAATCGGGCAGGCTATGCTCCGATTCTATGGGCTGCTCCGGTTCCAGATGAACCTGAGGAATATAGCCCCGGGACTCCTCCGGTGTTTCCTTCGCCTGATTGTGTTCGGGTGACATAGGCTTCTCCTTTCCGATGGAAAGCATGGGGTTCATTTTCCAAACGATAGGTATTATTATACAAAATACGACCGGTTATTGCAATTCTTTCTTATTGATATAGACGCGAATTCTCGCATTTCTGTTTCAAAATAAAACGGAATTCCGCATCTATAGACAATATATCCGAGGAAAAAGTAAAATATGCTTTAAGAATTCATCCATTTTATTTACAGCGCAGGATTTATACGATATAATATCGAAAACAGGAGGTTGATTCCCATGTCGAAGGAATTGGAAGCGCTCCGGCAGAAACTGGCGCATTTATCTGACCTGCAGCAGCAGCTTCAGACCATCAACCAGCGAATTGACACCATGGAATCTATGCTGCCCTCACTGGAGCAAAGCGTTCAGGACGAGCAGGCGGATGTGGACCGGATGGAGTCCGGCGGCATCACCAGCTTTGTCTACGGCATTCTTGGGCGGCAGGAGGAAAAGCTGGAAAAAGAACGTCAGGAAGCCAAAGCGGCGAAGGAGCAATATCAAAGCGCCCTTCGCACCCTGCAGGAGCTGCACCGGCAGGGCAATACCGTGGTGCTCATCACCCACGATAACTCCATTGCCGTGCAGGCCCAGCGCATCATCCGACTGGAAGACGGCCGTGTGGTGTACGACGGCGATGCCCACGCACCCGAAGCCGTGGTGCAGCCCGGCTGCGGGATCAGGACGGAACAGGAGGGGAGCGCATCATGATCTATGAGACCTTCCGCGAGGCTGTCCAGAACATCTGGAGCAACAAGTTCCGCACCTTCCTCACCATGTTGGGCATTATCATCGGCGTGACGGCGGTCATCGTCATCGTGGGTCTGGGCAACGGCATGACCCAGAGCATCGCGTCCAGCTTTGCGGACCTTGGCACCAATATCATCAGCGTGCAGGTCATGGGCTACGGCTCCCGCTCGGTGGAGGTGGAGGATGTTTACAGTCTCGTAGATGCCCACCCGGATCTGTTCGAGGCGGTGTCGCCGACAGCCAGCATCAACGGCACCGTGAAGGTGGGCGCCACCAGCTACAGCAATACCTCCGTCAAGGGCGTGAGCGAGAGCTATCTTGGGATGAGCGGCTACACCGTCCGCGTCGGGCGCGGCATCAACTATGTGGATCTGACCGACAACAAGAAGATCTGCGTTGTGGGCGACTATATCAGCCGTGTGGCCTATGGCGGCAATGCCGTGGGCCAGACCATCAAGATCGGCTCGGAGAAATATACCATTGTGGGCGTACTGGAAGCCAAGATGACAGACACCTCGGATCAGGAGGGCAGCAGCGATGATATCGTTCTGCTGCCCTACACCACGGCGCTCCGTGTTTCAATGACCAGCACCGCCAGCTCCTACGCTGTCACCGTGACCAGCGAGGACAACATTTCCGAAGCAAAGACCGTACTGGAAAACGGCCTGCAGGAGCTGCTCAATTCCGATGAGGGCTACATGGTCACCAGCATGAGCGAAATGCTGGATATGATGACCTCCATGGTGAACATGGTCGTCACCATCCTCACAGCCATTGCGGCGATCTCGCTGCTGGTGGGCGGCATCGGCATCATGAACATCATGCTGGTGTCCGTCA
>CAJKNS010000017.1 GCA_905201305.1 uncultured Eubacteriales bacterium | reverse complement strand
ACGGAGCCGGATGGTGCCGCTCTTTTTTGCGGCGACGCCGAAGATGGTTTCCAGCGTTTCGGTACGTCCGGAGCCGTCCAGTCCGGCAATGCCGAGGATCTCACCCTTGTGCGCCTGGAAGGACACATGATCCAGCGCGTTGTGAAGACCGCAGAGATCCTCAACCTCCAGGGAGACGTCAGAGGAAACCACATTGTCCTTGGGCGGGAAGCGGTTGGTCAGCTCACGACCAACCATCAGCTTGATGATTTTGTCCATGGTCATGTTCTTGGCGGGCTCGGTGGCAACCCAGGTGCCGTCGCGCATGACCGTAATATCGTCAGAGATTCTCAGAATCTCGTCCATTTTGTGAGAAATATAGATGATGCCGCATCCGCGATCCCGCAGCATATTGATGATGCGGAACAGATGCTCCACCTCTGTCTCCGTCAGGGAGGAGGTGGGCTCGTCGAACACAATGACCTTGGAATGGAAGGAAACTGCCTTTGCAATCTCTACCATCTGCCGCTGGGACACGGGCATGGTGCTCATAATGGCTTTGGGGTTTACATGGATGTCCAGGTCATTGAAAATTTCCATGGTGTCCCGGTACATCTTCTTTTCTGACACGATGGGTCCGATCTTGGGGTAGCGACCCAGCCAGATATTGTCCATGACATTGCGCTTGAGCGCCTGGTTTAGCTCCTGGTGTACCATGGCAACGCCATTTTCCAGGGCTTCCTTGGAGTTCTTAAAATTGATTTCCTGACCTTCCAGGTAAATATGTCCTTCGTCCTTATTGTAGACGCCGAACAGACATTTCATCAGAGTGGACTTTCCTGCGCCGTTTTCACCCATGAGGGCATGGACGGTTCCGGCTCGGACAGTCAGGGATACGTGATCCAGTGCCTTAACGCCGGGGAAGGTCTTGCAGATGTTCTCCATCCGGAGAAGGACCTGCGGCTCCTGAGGCTTAACGCCGGCGGAGGCAGTTGCGTTGTTGTCCAAAAAGGGTCCCTCCTTGCTTGCTTAGGGGAGATGCCGCACAATCTGCGCCGTGTGCCGTAGACTGTGCGGCATACCCGAAGACAGCCGCGCCGGAATGGCGCGGCTGCCGCTCATACATCTGAGATTATTCGCCGGTGTAGGTAGCGTAGGGGATGTTGACACGCCAGGTGCCTACCACGTTGTTGGTGTCTACGCCATCGAAGGTGTCCTTGCCGCCCTGGAAGTTCTGCACGACAGCGGCGATGGTGTTTGCCATGCCCTCAGCGTCCTGCTTGATGGTGCCGGTCATGGAACCGTCAGCAATCTTTTCCTTGGCAGCGTCGGTAGCGTCAACGCCGAATACGGGGATATAGGTAGCGCCTTCCTTGTTGTAGCCTGCGTTCTGCAGAGCGGAAATAGCGCCCAGAGCCATGTCGTCGTTGTTGGCGATGACCAGCTCGATCATGTTGTTGTTGGCCTCGGAGTACTGAGACAGGATGGTCTGCATGTAATCGGTAGCGGCCTGAGAGGACCAGGTGCCGTTCTGGTCAACCAGATACTTGTTGGAGTTTGCGGAATCATAGAACTCCAGAGCGGGCTTGCCGGCATCGGTGAGCACCTTGTCGGCATCTTCTACGCCGTACTGGGTACGAGCGATTGCCTCAGCGTTCGCCTCGTCGCCCTTGAACATGACATAAGAGATCTTGCCGTCGCCGTTGAGGTCCAGCTTGTCATAGTTGGCAACCAGGTAATCGCCGATCATCTGACCCTGCATGTGACCAGCCATCTCATAGTCGGTGCCGATGAAAGCGCACTTGTCATAGGAAGAAATAACGGACTCGCCGCCGTCGTCAGCAGTGGAAACGGCACGGTTAAAGAAGAGTACGGGGATGTTCTTTTCCTTAGCCATGTTGATGATGTTGGTGGCGGCATCCTCGGAGCCGGAGTCCACCAGGTTTACTACCAGCAGAGAGGAGCCCTTGGAGATCGCAGTCTGGATGGCCTCGGTCTGGGTGGTCTGGCTGCCGTTGGAGTCATAGTCCTGATAGTTGACGCCAGCGGCGGTGAGCTGAGCGTCCAGAGCGGTACGCACGCTGGAGATGTAGGTATCGGCGTAGGTGTAGTAGAATACGGAAACCTCGCCCTCGGCGGTAGCTGCATCGCCGGTGCCCTCAGCAGCGGTGGAAGTTGCAGCAGCGGAGCCGTTGTCAGCAGGCGCTGCGGAGCCGCCGCAGGCAGCCAGAGACAGCAGCATGCATCCGGACAGGAGCAATGCAGACAGTTTTTTCAATTTCATAGTGTGTGATCTCCTTCGATCGTAAATTTCACGGTCCCATGCGTTGCCAGAAAACCGTGATGGTGCAGATAACATCCGCTATCTGGATGATACCATAGCTCACGTAAAAATACAATAGTTTATTTTTACGGATTCATAACACTTTCCTGGGAAATTGGTACATTTCAGTGGATTTTCGGCGTTTTCTATAATAGAACAGAGAAAACGGAGAACAAAAATGATGTATTACATAAATATTACATAAATTTTAAGGCTGTGAGAATAAAACAGCAATTGGATGAAAATAGGGGTTGAAAATATTTGAGAGAATGCTATAATGTAATTAGCAAAATGATATTAGGAGATGATCCTTATGGCATATACAATTTTGTGCGATGAAGGGGTTACGTTTACGGCTTCCGAGCTGCTGAGCCCTCATTTCTTAAAGGTAAAGGCGCATGATTTTGCCGGTGCAGTTGCCCGGGTGTCCGGGGATGTCTATATGATTACCATGTCTCCGGCGTTTTCCGGGGCATATGAGATGGCGTGTCAGGTCCGGGATGCGGTGCGGGAACAGGAGCCGGACCGGAATATCTTTGTGATCGACACCCGCACGGCATTTGCAGGCGAGCTAGCAGTGGCGCGGCGGCTCCACGATTTGCTTCTGGCAGGAAAGCTGCCGGAGGAGGCGCTGCTGGAAACCCAGGAATATATTGAAAGTCTCAGCACCGTTGGCGTGCTGGATCGGGGCGACGTCCTTCGGGAAAAGCAGGCGGTCAGCCGTCGCGGGGCAAGACTTCGGGCGCGGTTTGGCAGGCGGCTTTTGATGGAGGGCGGTCAGGACGGACGGCTCCATGTACGCGGTCGGAGCCATGGAGGTGCGCTGGAGGATATCTGCGCGCTGGTAGCCAAGCGCTTTACCCAGCGGCGGGAAAAGCCCGAGCGGTGCGTGATTACCTATTCCGGCTGCCCTGAGGGCGCAAAAGAGCTGGGGAAGAAGCTGAAAAAGCTCTGCGGCTTCCGGGAGCTGGTGATTATTCCCGCAGACCAAAGCGCGGTCCGCTATATGGGCAGCGGAACCATGATGGCAGCCTTTTAATGATTTATGGTAACATCGCAGCTGTGCCGCTGCGTGCTACGACCGATCTTTTGTGGCGAAAGACGGACGAAAACGGGAACCGGACAATCTCCGGTTCCCGTTTTTACCATTTAGCTAGTCTTGAAATCCTTGCAGTATTGCAGAATCACCTGAACACAGCCCTCAAGATCCGAAAGCGCCAGCTGCGGTGCGGGAGAATCCACCGGCTCGTCGGTTAGAATTGCCAAAAGCTCATGGGGCTCTGCCAGCAGCGGACGATGGAGCGCAGCGCGGTGAATCTCGATTTTGGGGTAGCGGCTTTTTTTGTAGCCCTCGGTGAGCACCAAATCCGCCTGGGGGAGCCGGGAAATGATATCCCGGAGTGAAAGCTCCTGCTCCGGCTGCTCGATCATGGCGAACTTTTCGGCGTTGGAGATCGTGACCACATCGGCGCCTGCGGCAGTGAAGCGATAGGTGTCCTTGCCGGGCTTATCCATTTCAAAATGGTGGGCGTCGTGCTTGAGGACTGCCAGCCGAAGTCCACGGGCTTTGAGCATGGGAATCAGCTGCTCCAGCAGCGTGGTTTTTCCGGTGCCGGATTTGCCTACAAACGTAATAATGGGAACAAGATCAGGATTCATGGTTTGCTCCTTTCTCCTTGGGGGTCCAGGCGCGAATCAAAAGCTCCGCGCCCAGCGTTATGGCGTCGTCGGTGAGACCGCCAAAGCCCAGCAGTACCGTGGACCGGTGATCTTCCGGCACTTCGTCCAGAAAATAGGGGGAAATGGGATAGACCCGAACCCCCAGCGCCTTGGCGGAGGCGACCAACTGCCCCTCGTCCATGCCGTTTTTCAGATGCAGGGTTAAATGATGTCCCGCAGGCTGCCCCAGAATTTCCATCCAGGGGGACAGGGACTCCAGCGCATCCACCAAGCACTGCCGCCGATTGCGGTAATAGATGCGCATTCGATTGACATGGGTTTCAAAATGCCCTTCCAGCATAAACTGCCGCAGGACTGCCTGCTCAAAGCCCGATACCGTGGAGGAATAGCCCTGGTAGCGCTCCCGATAGCGCTGGAGCAGAGCATCCGGCAGCACCATATAGCTGATGCGCAGCGCGGGGGCGACACTGCGGGAAAAGGTGCCCATGTAAATGACTCTGCCCTGCCGGTCAATGCTCTGGAGGGAGGGGATCGGACGGGACTGATAGCGGAATTCCGAGTCGTAGTCGTCCTCGATGATATATCGCTGCTGTCCAATGCTGCTCCAGCGCAGCAATGCGGTCCTTTGTCCGATGGGCATGGCATAGCCCAGGGGATACTGGTGGGAGGGGGTCGTGTATACCACCACCTGATCCCGCGCCGGAAGCATGGACAGGCGAATGCCGTCAGGGTCCACCGGAATGGCAGTGACCGGATGACCCAGCCGGGAAAACAGCCCATGGGCATGGTTATACAGCGGATTTTCTACTGCCAATAGAAAGCTGTTGGGCAGAATATAGCCCAGAATCAGCAGTAAATTGTCGGTGCCTGCGCCAATGACAATCTGCTCCGGGGTACAGGCAACACCGCGCGCCCGGTAGAGATAATCCGCCACTGCCTGCCGCAGTCCCGGGTCCCCCTGCGGAACCGTTCGCAGCAGGAGACTGTCGTCGTATTCATTAAAACAGTTTTTCATGAGCTTTCGCCAGACGCCGAAGGGAAACTGCTGCCGCGCCATACCGGAGGGAGAAAAATCCACCTTCCACCGGGGCATATCAGCCTCAGGCGCAGGTGCCGCGGCAGGTGCCGGTCCCTTTGCCTGAGGCAGCATGCCGGCGTCCAATACGAAAAAGCCCCGCCGGGGGCTGGACTGAATAAAGCCCTCAGCCTCCAGCTGACAGTAGGCGCTGTCTACGGTGTTCACCGAAATGCCCAGCTGCTCGGACAGCTTTCGCTTGGAGGGCAGTTTTTTTCCGTAAGCCAGCGCGCCGCTTTGAATCTCCTGCCGCAGCTGGAGATACAGCGCCTGATACAGGGGCATGGAACAATCTTCGGGAAGTGTAATCATCAAATTTCCTCCTTCCGCATATTTTTATGGTATCAGATTCCCGGGAAAAGTCAAGGTTGCATCCGGCGTCTATTTGGAGTAGAATGAACCCGAGGGGGAATGAGGATATGACGAACTTGCTGATTCGGCTGCTCATCAAAAACGCCGATCAAACCGAGGAACCGGCGGTACGGAGCCGGTATGGCGCGGTGGCGGGCATTGTGGGCATTTTATGCAATCTGGTGCTGTTTTTTGGAAAGCTGGTGATTGGCACCATCAGCGGCAGTGTGTCCATCCGGGCGGACGCAGTGAACAACCTGTCGGATGCATCCTCGAATATTGTCACGCTGGTGGCATTTCGGCTGGCAAGCAAGCCGGAGGATGCGGAGCATCCCTACGGTCATGCCAGAATCGAATATCTTTCCGGGCTGGCAGTGGCGGCAATGATTTTAATCATCGGCGTAGAGCTGGCAAAGGAATCGTTCCATAAGATCCTGCATCCGGAGCCGGTGAGCTTTTCCTGGGCACTCGTGGCAGTGCTGGTGCTGAGCATTGGAGTAAAGCTGTGGATGGCGGTGTTTAACCGCAGCCTTGGCAGGAAGATCAAGAGCACCTCCCTGCTGGCAACCGCAGCAGACAGCCGCAATGACGTGATTACCACCGGCGCGGTCTTATTGGCAGCGGTGGTGGCACGGCTGACGGGACTGGAGCTGGACGGCTATGTGGGACTGCTGGTGGCGGTGTTTATTCTGTGGAGTGGAATTGGCATTGCCAAGGATACCATCAGTCCGCTGCTGGGAGCGCCAGCCGATCCGGAGCTGATCCATCTGGTGAAGCATGAGATTGGAAACTTTGACCCCAGAATCCTGGGGGTACATGACCTGATGGTCCACGATTACGGACCCGGGCAGACCTTTGCCAGCATCCATGTGGAGGTGGATCGCCGGGAGGATGTGCTGGAGGTCCACGAGATGATCGACCGGGCGGAGCGGATGATGCTGGAAAAGCACCGGATTCACCTGACCATTCACTATGACCCGATTGTAACCGACGATGCGACCCTCCAGCATATGCGGGAAAAGGTGGAGAAGGAGCTGCAAAAGCTTCAGCCGGGTCTGACCATCCATGATTTTCGGATGGTTGCCGGAGAAACCAGCACCAATCTGATTTTTGACGTGGTGCTGCCCGATTCCCTCCGGGGAAAGGAAAAGGAAATCCAGAATGCCCTGGAGCAGGCGATTCAGGAGACGGATATGAAATATCATACGGTGATTACCTTTGATACCGAGGCGTTTAACCGATAACGATCCGGGAGCTGCAAAGAAGTGCAGCTCCCGTTTGCATTTGTCTGGGACGGGCTGCATATGCTATGCCGGAGGGGATGAACATGTATGCGACCATTGAACTGAAAAAGCTGCTGTCCGGCGTGATAATCCTGCTGGCGGTCCTGATTCCGGGAACTCTGTATCTGATGGCAAGACAGAATCAGAACAGCGCCATCGAAGCCGGAGCCTGGGGACTGAGCTTTCAAACACCGGGGCAGCCGCCGAAAGCCGATGCCACCGCCGATCAGCTAAAGCCCTATGATGCCAAATATATCGGGGACACCAGCCGGAAGACCATTTATCTGACCTTTGACTGCGGATATGAAAACGGCAACACGGGCACCATATTGGATGTGCTGAAGCAGCACAATGCCCCTGCGGCGTTTTTTGTGGTGGGAAATTACATCACCTCTGCGCCGGACCTGGTGCGCCGGATGGCAGAGGAGGGGCATACGGTGGGCAATCACACCTGGAGCCACCCGGATATGTCGGCAATTTCGGACAAGACGGCGTTTTCACAGCAGCTCCAGCAGGTGAAGGACGCCTATCGGGACTGTACCGGAGCGGAAATGCCGGACTATTACCGTCCGCCGCAGGGGGTATACAGTCAGGACAATCTCAAAATGGCACAGGAGCTGGGCTACAAAACCGTGTTCTGGTCTTTGGCGTATGTGGACTGGAAGCAGGATGAGCAGCCCACGGAGGAATATGCCATAGAAAAGCTGACCCAGCGGATTCACAACGGGGCAGTGGTGCTGCTCCACAATACCTCTTCCACCAATGCGGCGATTCTGGATCGGATTCTCACAAAATGGGAGGAGATGGGCTATTCCTTCGGCACCTTGGACGAGCTGTTTGCAGATTGACAATTAGGACGAAGAACGGTAAAATAATCAGATAAACATCAGATCAACCAAAGAAAAGGGGGAAGCTGGCGTGAAAAAAGAGAAAATATCCAGACCGGTTATTGGGCGGCTTCCTCAGTATTACAGCTGTGTAGAGGAGCTGTATTTGTCCAACTGCATTCGGGTTTCCTCGGCAACCCTGTCCCGACGGCTGGGGTTTACTGCGTCCCAGATTCGGCAGGATTTTTCCTGCTTCGGCGAGTTTGGGCAGCAGGGCTATGGCTATAACGTCAAAAAGCTCCGCTATGAAATTCGCGAAATCCTTGGGCTCAACAGTCGGAACACGGCGGTGCTGGTGGGCTGCGGCAACATGGGTCAGGCGCTGCTGAAGAACTTTGACTTTGAAGCCTGCGGCTTCTATATGGTGGCGGCATTTGACCATGATCCCGACAAGATTGCCACCCAGGTGGGACCGGTACGGGTGCTGGACGTCAGCGTGCTCCGGCGATTTGTGGAGGCGGAAAAGCCCTGTATGGCGGTTTTGACGGTGCCAAGGGATGCTGCGCCGGGCATGGCAAGGCTCCTTGGCGACGTTGGCATTCAGGCAATCTGGAACTTTACCGGCTGCAAGCTGGAGGTTCCGGAGGTGCTGGTGGAGGACGTGAGCTTTTCCAGCAGCTTACTTACCCTGAGCTATCGGCTGAATCAGAAGAAAGAAGAACGAGAATAACCGCCCAAACAGTCACCAAATTGCTCCCACAGAATAGGATGAATCAGCGCGGCAGACAGCGGCGCAAATATCTGTTGGGAGGTAACTTATATGTGTGGCAACAATAACGGGTTCGGTAACTGCTGGTGGATCATCATCCTGATCCTTCTGTTCTGCTGCTGCGGCTGCGGCAACGGAATCAGCAACAACTGCGGCGGTGGCTGCGGCTGCGACAACGGCTGCGGCTGCTAATAGATCCCATACAGAAGAGAAGGTAAAAATCAATTGCTGCCGGGTCGCTTGACCCGGCAGTTTTTCTGTTGCCTTAGATTTTGCGCTTGACATTTTGCCTCTGTCAGGTACAATAGGGGCTGCAATGATTGGAAGCGAAACACGAGGAGGACGTATGAAGCAGAAGGTCTTAAAAACGATCAAGGATTATTTGCTGATGACCTTTGCCACAGTGCTGTTGGTGGTCGGCGTATACATATTTAAATTTCCGAACCATTTCTCCTTTGGCGGGGTCACGGGCATTGCGGTGGTGCTCACTGCGGTGATGCCGGTGTCGGCTACGATGCTGACCAATGTGATTAACATCGCGCTATTGGTGCTGGGCTTTGCGGTATTGGGCAAGGGCTTCGGCATTCGGACGGTATATGTTACCCTGCTCAGCACTCTGGGCATGTGGCTCATGGAGCGGTTTTATCCCATGACTGCGCCACTGACCTCTCAGCCGGTGCTGGAGCTGATTTTTGCAATTATCCTGCCGGCATTCAGTGCGGCAATCCTGTTTAATATGGACGCCTCCAGCGGCGGCACGGATATTATTGCGATGATTATCAAGCGCTTTGCCAGCGTGGATATCGGCGTGGCGCTGATGATTACCGACGCATTGGTGGCGGTGTCCTCGTTCTTTGTGTACGGACCGGAGACGGGGCTGTTTTCCGTGGCAGGACTGCTGGCAAAGACTCTGGTGATCGACGGTGTCATTGAGAACTTCAATCTGTGCAAGTTCTTTACGATCATCTCGGAGAATCCGGAGCCCATTGTAAGGTTCATTCATGAGGACCTGAACCGCAGCGCCACGGTCTATCGGGCGGAGGGCACCTATCTCCACCAGGACAAGACGGTGATTCTGGCGGTCACCAAGCGGCGGCAGGCGGTGCTGCTGCGGAATTTTGTGAAGGTAACGGAGCCCGGGGCATTTTTGATGATTACCAACTCCAGCGAGATCATCGGTAAGGGCTTTCAGGGGTATTAAAATAAGCGGTGCAGTTCCGATTGAGCTGCACCGCTTATTTTATTCGGGGTCGGGCAAATACAGCGGGCTTTCCGCGCCGGTTCCCACCAGAATTCCGTGCTGCCCAAAGCTCAGCACGGGATAATCCGACAGTCCGTTCTCTGCCAGAAGCGTACTTTCTCCGTTTTCCGGATTCAGACGCCAGAGCTGTACGGAATCCGGCTGATTTTGCTCTACCGTGTAGTAGTAGAGATAGCCGTTGTGGACATAGAAGGCTCCGTGAATGGTGTACTCCGGCAGGGGAATGGGATCAGATGCCGAAAAGCTGCCATCGGGCTCTGGAGAATAGAACCGGAGCACCGGCGTACTGCCCCATTGGCTTTCGCCATTGTTCCACCAGTTCAGTGCAAAGGCGATTTTCCCGGACCACAAAACGGCTTCCGGCATGGAATCCAGAGCGGCTTCCGACGAATCAGCACTGGAAATGTCATATTCCGTGGTATCCATTGTGGCAAGATTCGTGGCGGTCAGGGTTCCGCCGAAGCCGGCATAGAGCACGGCATCTTCAATTTCAAAGGTGCCCGATACGCCGATATCCAGAGTTTCCACCTTGCCCCCGGACAGGGAAACCCGCGCCAAAGTTCCGCGGCTGCGGTTCTTGTAGCTGACCAGAGGCTCAATGCCATAGAGCATGCCGTCGTACACCTGCATACAGCCGGATACCGCGCTCAGACCGTCGGTGAGCAGATATTTTCCGCTGCCGTCGGGGTTGACGGAGTAGACGCCCTGCCCGTCGCTGACATAGAGCTTTTCCGGGGTAACGGTAAACGCCAAAGTGGTTTCAGCACTTTCATAGATGGTTTCCGTTTTGCCGGTGGACTCCTCATAGCGGCAGATCAGATAGCTGCCGTTTTCGTAGGTGCGGTAATAAATGTAGCCCTCTGTGGTGCCGGCGGCATCCGGCTGGACAGAGACCGGACGGTGGAGATAGCCCCAAAGCCCCCAGCCCAGCGCCAAAAGCACGCATAGCGTACCGAGCACGGCAATGAGAACGGTCTGCGGCGAGATCCGCTTTTTCGCTTGGCGGGCGTGATAGGCGTTGATGGCGCGCTGCTTTTCCTGAGACGTTTCCGGATCATTTTTCCCAAAGTGGGGCTCCAGATCCGCCGGGGGCAGAGATAGATTGCGGACCTGCTGCTCCAATGCCTGACCCAGCGCCTGCGGCGTCAGGTTCTCCGGAGAGATGGCGGCTGCGGCAGTCCATAGCCGCTTTGTGTCCCGGGCAGCCTGCTCCATGCGCGCGGTATAAGCCCGGAATATTTGGGGTGTGGTATCCGGCTGACAGAGCAGTTGACGGATTTCCTCCAGTGTAAACTGACTGCGGCGCAGGGTGGCGATCAGCCTAAGACGGTCCGCGTCCGCCTGGGTGTATTCCCGATAATTCCGCCCGTTTCGCTGCTCCGTGGCGGGATGGATGAGATCGTGCTCCTCATAAAAGCGGATGGTGCGCTCTTTTAAACCCGTTTGTGCGGCGATTTCTTTGGCTTTCATAACAAATCCCTCCGTTTCTGCCGTTAGCGTAGCATACGCACCAGGTGCCATGTCAATAGCTCTTTCGAAAAAACGAAAAAAGAAATTTTGCGCTGCCCCAGATTCTTTACAACCTCCTCCGGATATGATACACTAGAGCTTAGAAATCAAGTATTTCAGGGGGAGTGTTACCGATGTCCATGGACGTGTTACAGGAGAAAATTCGCAGTAAGAAAAACCCCACCGTGGCAGGACTGGATCCAAAGCTGGACTATATTCCGCAGTATCTCAAGGACGAGGCATTTGCCAAATACGGAAAAACCCTCAAGGGCGCGGCAGAGGCATACCGGCTGTTTTGCCGGGGGCTGATCGACGCACTGTATGAGGTGGTCCCTGCGGTAAAGCCCCAGAGCGCCTATTTTGAGGTGCTGGGCAGCGCGGGTATTGCGGCGCTGGAAGATATTGTTGCCTACGCCAAGGAGAAGGGACTCTATGTGATTATGGACGCCAAGCGCGGCGACATCGGCTCCACCTGTGAGGCGTATGCCCAGGCGTATCTCGGCGGCATCTCCATCGATGGGGAGACTACCCTTTCTCCCTTTGACTGCGACTGCATTACCGTCAACGGCTATCTGGGCACCGACGGCATCCGTCCCTTTACCGAACTGTGCCGGAAGAACGATAAGGCGATTTTCCTGCTGGTGAAAACCTCCAATCCCAGTTCCATTGAGCTTCAGGACCTGATTGCAGGCGGCCGGCTGGTGCATACCGCCATGGCGGATCTGGCAGTGCGGCTGACGGATAAGGAGCAGCTGGTGGGCAAGAGCGGCTGGTCCGCCATTGGCGCAGTGGTGGGCGCAACCCATCCCGAGGATCTGAAAAACCTCAGAGAGAAATATCCCAACATCTTCTTCCTGGTGCCGGGCTATGGCGCCCAGGGCGGAAGGGCAAAGGACGTGCAGTATGCCTTTGACCGGTTTGGGCATGGTGCTATTGTCAACTCCTCCCGGGGTATTATGTGCGCCTGGAAAAAGACCGAGGACACCACCGGGCGGAACTATCAGGCAGCTGCCCGGGCAGAGGCTGAGCGCATGCGGAACGATATCTGCCGCTACGTTACCATACTTTAATGATTCAATGCCGGTGCAGGCGGGCAACCTGCTCCGGCATTTTGCGGAAGGAAAGGATATTTTGGTATGAAAGAAGTATTTCTGTGTCCCGTTACGGCATCGGCGCCGCTGGGGGATTATTATGTGCTGACGGTGCATAGCCGGGAGCTGTGCCATTTTGCAAAGCAGGGGCAGTTTCTACATGTACGCTGCGGAGAGAAGACCCTGCGGCGTCCCATCTCCATCCACGATGTGGAGGGGGACGAGATCACCATGATCTATGAGGTCAAGGGCGACGGCACCCGGTGGCTCTCTCAGCGGAAGCCCGGAGATCAGCTGGATATTCTGGGACCTCTGGGCAATGGCTTCCCGGAGGTGGACGGTCCGATTCTGGTGGTTGGCGGCGGCATTGGCGTACCGCCTATGTATCTTACGGCAAAACGGAACCATCAGGCGGATGCGGTGCTGGGCTTCCGGTCTAAGGATAAGGCGCTGCTGCTGGACCGTTTTGGGGAGATTTGCGGCGAAACTCTAGTGATGACCGACAACGGCAGTCTGGGCACAAAGGGCTTTGTGGCACAGGGCGTTGAGGAAATGCTGAAAAAGAAGCAGTATGCCGCTGTGATGGCGTGCGGACCGAAAATCATGCTGAAAACTACCTATGAGACGGCGAAACAGGCAGGAGTTCCCTGCTATGTGTCCATGGAGGAGCGGATGGGCTGCGGCATTGGCGCATGTCTGGTGTGCGCGGTGAAGATCCGGAAGAACGGCGAAGCGGTGATGGGACATGTGTGTAAGGACGGTCCGGTGTTTGCGGGAGAGGATGTGATCTGGGATGACTGATATGCGCGTCAAGCTGGCGGGAGTCGAGCTGAAAAATCCCGTGGTGGTGGCATCCGGTACCTTTGGCTTTGGACGGGAGTTCGCGGAGTATTTTCCGCTTGAAAACCTGGGCGGCATCTGCGTCAAGGGACTGACCGTGAAGCGCCGGGACGGAAATCCCAGCCCCCGGATTGCAGAAACGCCCTCCGGCATTCTCAACAGCGTTGGGCTGCAAAATCCCGGTGTGGATGCCTTTTGCGAGAAGGAAATGCCCTGGCTCCGGCAGCAGGGGACGAAGATCATTGCCAACATCTCCGGCAATACCCTGGAGGAGTATGCCGAGCTCAGCGAAAAGGTTTCGGCGGCTGGGGTGGACCTGATTGAGGTGAACATCTCCTGTCCCAATGTGAAATGCGGCGGACTGGCATTTGGCACCCAGCCGGATTCTGCGGCAGCGGCAACCCGGGCGGTAAAGGAGCATGCCACGGTGCCGGTGATGGTAAAGCTCAGCCCCAATGTCACCTCCATTGTGGACATTGCCAAGGCGGCGGAGGATGCGGGCGCGGATGCCCTGTCTCTCATCAACACCCTGCTGGGCATGCGCATTGACCTGAACACCCGCCGTCCGATTCTCAAAAATAATACCGGCGGACTGTCCGGTCCTGCGGTGCTGCCGGTGGCAGTTCGGTGCCTGTGGCAGGTGAAAAACGCCGTAAAAATTCCGCTGCTGGGCATGGGTGGCGTCAGCCGGGGCGAGGATGCCATTGAACTGATGATGGCTGGCGCATCGGCGGTGGCAGTGGGAACGGCATGCTTTACCGATCCCAGAGCCCCCATGCAGGTGCTTGCGGGTATGGAGCAGTGGGCGGAAGCGCACGGCGTTGCGGAAATTGCATCCCTTACGGGCACCGTCCAGACCTGGGGGGCATAAGGTTGACGCGAATTTATCTGGTGCGTCATGGCGAGGCAGAGGGAAATCTCTATCGCCGGATGCAGGGGCAGTATAACTCCTGTCTCACCGAGCTGGGCTATCGGCAGGTGGAGGCAGTGGGACAGCGGTTTTTGGACATTCCGCTGGATGCGGTGTATTCCAGCGACCTCTATCGGGCAATGTATACCGCGTCGGCGCTGTGCCTGCCCAAAAAGTTGCCCCTGCATACGGATGTTCGCTTCCGGGAGGTGCATGTGGGTCCCTGGGAGGAACTGCCCTTTGGTACAGCCTGGCGAATCAATCCGAAAGAAATGGATGATTTCACCTTCCACCCGGATCAGTGGCGTCTGGAGGGGGCGGAAACCTTCCGGCAGGTGGGAGAGAGAAGCATTGCGGCGCTCAAAGAAATCGTGGAGAAGAATCCCGGGAAAACCGTTGCAGTCTGCGGACATGGCTATCTCATTACCGCGACCCTGTGCGGGCTGATTTACGGCTATGAAAACCGGGATCAGGCGGGGCGCAGTGACAATACGGCGGTGACGCTGCTGGAATGGGACGGCGATCGGGTTCAGGTGGTGTTCCAGAACGACAGCAGCCATCTGGAGCGGGAGCACTTGACCCGCAGCCGCTGGAAGCCGGAAAACGGACTTGCAGACCTGCATATTGCCCCCATGGGAAACGAGATTGAGCAGTATATCCGCTACCGTCAGGACGCATGGCAGGTGATTTATGGTTCCCTTGAGGGCTTTGACGGTCCCGGCTTCTGGATGGACGCCCAGCGCACCATGGGGGGCGACCCCAATGCCATGGTGGTGGGCTATCTGGACCGGACGCCGGTGGGCATGATTCAGCTGAGCCCGGATCGGGACAGCCGAAAAGGCGTAGGCTATATTCCGTTTTTGTATCTCCGGGAGGCATATCGCCACAAGGGACTGGGAATTCAGCTGATCGGTCATGCGGTGAGCTTTTACCGAAAGCTGGGACGGACCCGGCTTCAGCTCTCTGTGGCGCATACCAACGAGAAGGCGTTGGGCTTTTATCATAAGTTCGGCTTCCGGGAGGTGGGGAAAACGCCCGGACGGTTTGGACGGCTGATTTTGATGGAAAAGGACATTGCGCTGCCAAAGCTGCCGAAGAAGCTGAAGGTGGTAAAGGAAATATAAGGAAATACTGTACAATTGTGTCTGCGAGCTTTGCCGAATTATACGGTATTGCCATAAAAAACAGGTACGCTGCCATTTGCATTGTGGCAGCGTACCTGTTTTTTCGTTTTGTTCAGTGAAAAGAAGATAACTTATTATTCAGCAGCGCCTGCGTCCGCTGTATCGGGAAGCTGTCGGGAATATCAACCAAAGTAAAGGTATTGCCGGGCAGCTGGCTTTGACCGGTCAGGGCAAGATACTCGTCCACTGCCCGACGATCCATCTGAATCACTCCGCTGCCTGCCCAGTGACGGTTGGTGCCGCGCTTTTTCACACCGGAAATCCAGTATTCCTCGCCGGTTTCAATGTCCACGTAATTGGCGCCGACGCCATTATACTTTTGAAATGCATGGTCGTTCCAATAGAGGGTCTGCCCGCTTTTGGAAGCCTTGACATAGCCGATCCAAGCCGAACCATTGTCGCAAAAGCCGGATTTTAGCTCGAGATACATCAAATCGCGCGGCATGGGAAAGCCTCCTTCTATGTGAGTTAAATGTCTTCCCGGTGGGTGATCTTCCCGCCGCAAAGGGTGAGCTTCACCTTGCCGGTGAGAGTATCGCCTGCAAACACGGTGTTTCTGCCCTTGGAGCGGAACTGCTGGGGGTCTACCGTCCACTGCTCCTCTGCATCGAACACGCACAGATCGGCAGCACCGCCCACGCGAAGGGTTCCTGCGTCCAGACCAAGAATGGCGGCGGGGATCACGGACATTTTTCGAATCAGCTGGGGAACGGTCAGATAGCCGGGCTTGACCAGATAGCTCAGGCAGGCGGCAAGAGACGTTTCCAGCCCTACCATGCCGCTGGGGGCATCAGGCAAGGGACGGGCTTTTTCTTCGGCGCTGTGGGGCGCGTGATCGGTGACAATGCAGTCCAGTGTACCGTCCAGCACAGCCGCCAGAATGGCGTCCCGATCCTCTTCCGTGCGCAGCGGCGGATTCACCCGCGCCATGGTGCCCTTTTTGAGAATTTCCTGCTCGGTATAGATGAAATACTGGGGGCAGGTTTCCGCGGTGACGGATACCCCGTCCTGCTTTGCCTGACGAATCAGCTGAGCGGAGCCCCTGGTGGAGACGTGGGCAATATGAACGTGAGCGCCGGTTTCCTTTGCCAGCATCAGATCCCGGGCGACCATCAAATCCTCGGCAATGGCAGGACGTCCGGGAAGCCCCAGCTGCCGGGATACCTCCCCCTCATTGACCGCATAATTCTTTACCATTTCGCCGTCCTCGCAGTGGGAGATGACGATTTTATGGAGCTCTTTTGCGGCGTTCAGGGCATCCCGCATCCGAACCGCCGAAGTAACCGGTACGCCGTCGTCGGAAAACGCCACCGCGCCAGCCTGAGAGAGCGCCGGAAAATCCGTCAGTGTTTCGCCCTGCTGCCCCACGGTCACGGCGCCGATGGGCAGCACGTGGCAAAAGCCCTGATTTTTCCCCTTTTCCAGCACATATTCCATCTGCTCTGGGGTATCCAGCACCGGCTTGGTATTGGGCATGCAGGCAACGGTGGTAAAGCCGCCTGCCGCTGCCGCCGCACTGCCGGTGATGATGTCCTCCTTATAGGTAAGACCGGGATCCCGGAAGTGAACGTGCATATCTACAAGACCCGGGGCAAGATACAGCCCGGTGCAGTCGATGATTTCGTGCCCTTTGGCGGCAATTCCCGCTGCCAGAGCGGAGATCACGCCGTCTTCCACCAAAAGATCCATGGGGGCGGCAGTGGCGGCGATTGGGTCGATGACAAATGCATTTTTTAAAAGAATTCCCATAACATTCAATGGCTCCTTTCGGGATAGTTCTGCCTGCATGGGGCAGAATGGAGATGAGGGGAGTGAGTGAGCATGGAAGCGAAGACATTTTTCATGGCAATGGGCCTGGG
>CAJKNS010000016.1 GCA_905201305.1 uncultured Eubacteriales bacterium | reverse complement strand
AGGTTATAGCCGCTCCAGCCGCTGGACCAGTAGCAAACAACAATGTCCTTATCAAAGGTATAGGTCTTAGAGCCAACGGAAGCGCTGGTCTTGTTGCTGTATTCAATGCCGTCGTTAAAGGCAATGGGAGTCAAACCGGCGCTCTTCACCATGGCAGCAAGCTCATTGACATACTTGATAAAGTAGCCATACTTATTGCTGCTCTGGAGGTTGCCGAAGCCCATGCCGCCGCTGGTATAGCGGTCATTGGCATATTCGTCCGCACCAAAGTTGAAATATTTGCAGCCCTTGCCCGCAAAGTAATCGATATACTTCTGGATAAACGCCTGAGAGAACGCCACCGCCGTGGTATTCGTCACATCAATGGTACGCACGGAGCTGTTGTAGCTGCAGGTTACCCCAGTCAGGGAAGATGCCGCATACAAAACGGCATCCATATGTCCGGGGCTGTTGAGCAGGGGGATGATCTCGATGCCAGCCGCGTTTGCAGCCGCAAAGATCTCGTCCATCTCACTCTCGGTCCACTCGCCGGTGGAGTCGGTGGTGTAGTTGGTGTTGCCCGCCTGAATCGCGGATTTCACCGCATCGCTGGAATAGGTTTTGGAATTGACGGTCAGCGACATGTCATCCAGCAGGAACCGCATTCCATCGTTTCCAACTGCCAGCATAACATGGGTGTAGCCGTCCGCCTTTGCTTCATAGATGAAAGACTTCACCCAATCCACAGTAAAATACTTTCGTCCGCTGTCCAGCATGGCTACCTTCATATAGCCCTTATCGGATGCAGCGAACACCGCTGTCGGGAGCATGCAAATCAGCATGCAGACGGTCAGCAGCAGAGATAATATTCTTCTGCCAGCTTTCAAATTACTTCCCTCCATTTTCTTATGTGCATCTGTTTTCAGAAACCACTTTTCATAATATACGACTTATTTCGTTTTATCAACAACTTTTTTTGCAAAATGAAAAAAAGATGAATATACGTCAGTTTGTCTGTATAATCAATAACTTTTATGGAAAATGCAAGGAATTTTCTGCATGAAAATTGGCAGTAATTTCTTTATATTTTGACGCGCCACGCAAAGAAATCCGGACAGAGCACAGATGCTTTGTCCGGATTTCAACATGCTTCTGGTTAATAAATCGGATCGCCGTAGCCCTTATTCTCGGGATAGATGGAAATCTCCTCGAATTCCGCACAGCCGGGGGAATAAGTGTGCGCCTCGTCCAGCTTTTCATAGGCTTCAGGCGCAGGGACCGTATCCTGCACCGTCTGAATGATGCTGATATCGTTATGCGCCTGCCGCAGATCGGAAATGCCGCTTCTGGGTGCACCGGAGCAGTTGCCAACCTTCAATTCGCCGGAGAGATACTTCCGGAACCGGTCCTGCGCCCAGTTGGAGGAATCATAGCTGTCGCCGATGTCCGGGCAAACCTGTTCATGGAACCACCACCAGCGTCCGTCCCGATACACAAAGTCGGAGCCATACCGTTCCCAGAGCCAGCCGCCGCTGCGTCCGCCCTTGGGGCCGTTCATGCCCATCATGGTGCCGGGAGTCAGATAGAAGCTCCGAGCGGATTTTCCGTCCTCAGCCACCTCAATCACCGGAGAGGCCAAAACATGGCAACTCTGACCAAAGGTACCGGGGTTATGACCATAGAGGTTGAACATGCCATAGATATCCCTCATCTTGGTAGGACGGTCAATTTTCTCCTCGGTGGCATTCTCGAAGGGCATGCCCTCCTTCATGTCATCGTCGTTCATGCCGTATTTCTCATCGGACTTGGCAAAGGCATTGGCTGCCAGCGGCTCGCCAAAATGTGCCGGTACCAGCTCCTTGTAGCCCATCATTCGTCCAAAGGTATGACCAAAGGTGGAATGGTCGCTGCGCAGCCAGAAGGTGCCGTATTCCTCACGCCCACGGTTGACGCCGTGAAGATAAGCGTGGCGCGCCTTCAATTCCTCTACCTTTTGTCCTGCCACCACTGCCGCAACGCGATCGTGAAAGGATTTCTCACTCATTGCTCATTCCCTCCCTTACATCATCTCAAGGCGCTGATAGAACTTCCGTCCTACCTTGCCCTTGGGTCCATAGCCTTCGTCCTCGTCATAGGTCTTAAACGGGCGGGGCATATCATAGAACAGGTACTCCCAGCCGTACTGATTGTCATACACCTCGGTCTTCACCGTGGGGTCGCCATAGAACCGGCTGCCCGGATCATAGCCCTCGATAACGGTGTTGATGTCGTTATAGTTCTTTCCGCTCTCAATGGAGAAGTCATGCTGCTGCACCAGATGCCAGATCTTAAAGCCGTCCTTTTCCCGAACCAGCTCAATGAGCATCAGCCCGAACTCAAAATAGCTCTCGGCACTGCCGTCGGGATGTCCGCGTCCGGTCATGCCCAGGTCATAGCAGAGATAACGGGCATATTTGCCGTCCACCGAGATAAACAGCAGCGGCGTGGTGCAGGAATGCATGGCGGTCAGACCAAGTCCCGGTGCTGCCGCACCGTACTGCTCGGGCTTTGCTGCCTTGAATTCTCCCAGCACCTCATCTGCCAGCTGCTTGGGTTCTTCCACCAGATGCCGGTATACCTCGCTGAGCCCCACATAGAAGCCTGTGTTGGTGGCAAAGGAGGCGTCGCCGACATGCTCCGGTTCATGGACCCACAGCTCCCGGATGGCGCGCTCGGTTTCGCCGTTTCCCCAATAGAAGGTAAAGCGGCTCACCAGGTTCTGAATCATTTCCTTATCCCATGCGTGGAGCACCATCTCTTCATCGGTAAACTCCCGCTTGTATTCCTTGAATGCTGCCATGTTTCTGCCTCCTTTCATATGCCGTAGTGGAACGTCTCGGCAAAGGTTTCATAGGGCTCGGGTACCCGGGGTCCCTTGACGGCTGCCCGGTCCGCCCGATACGTCTCAAATACCGTTTCCTTTACGTTGGGCTCCGGCATCTGGAAGGACTTCATCTCCTGAAGTGCCTCCACCTCAGGGAATTCCTTTTCCGCATCGGTAAACGCAACGCCGCACTGATGGTCGATGTTATACACCAGCAGGAAATTCAGGATCTTCCACTCCCCGTCTTCCCGCACAAAGTCCACCGCTGCCCAGCCAAAAATCCACTTGGCAATGGGTCCCTGCGACGTAAGATGGCAGGTAGAACCGCGAACATTCCACATTCCCTTGGCGCTCTCGCCATCGTCGGCAATCTCAATTACCTGGGACTCAAAGGGTACATAGGAGATCATGCCGACACCATAGGCTTCCTCCGCCGTTTTCTCGCCCAGCTCTTCCGGGAACATATTCTGAAGCAGCCGGGAGCTCATCCGAATCTCCTGATCCAGCGCGTCAAAATAGCCCTTGACTGCCGCAGCGCCCTTGTAATAGCCGTTGTTCAGACCCAGGCACACGTCCTCCCGGCGGCTGAAATACCGCTCATAGACCTTTGCCTCCTGCTTTACGGCATAGTCATGGGAAATTCGACCCATGATGTTCCGAAGCTGCCGCCGCCATTCCAGTCGGTCCAGCAGCTCCATGGGAGTCAGTTCTTTCATAGTTACCTCCTTTTTCACAAGAGGCTGCTGTTTCCAGCAGCCTCAGATGTGCTTAACTTATGTACTTCACTTACTGCTCCAGGCTTCTTTCCTGGAATCTTTCATATGCAGTGTTATAGGTTTCCAGAATGTCGTCAATGTGCATGGTGGACTTCATGGTATTCTGGAACTCCGCGATGGACGCATCATCCAGCGGCGTGTCGCCAAACACAACGCCGTTGACCCACTCGGTGACATAGGTGACCATATCGGACTTGTATACGGAAATTGCATCCAGCTCTTCCTGGGTCAGCGTCAGCGCATTGATGTCCACCGTCTTGGAGGAACCGGTATAAGCGGAATTCCAAATATCAAATGCGGATTTCTGCACATCATCCCAGGAGGACTGGTTCCGGGCATAGTCGATGTAGCCGGGCAGACCGGGGTTGCAGAAGTAGCCCATAGCAGCGCGAACGGGAATGCCGTCGGGGTTCGCGGAAATGATATCGGTAAACTCCGGCTTGCCTTCGGCATTTACTTCATAGCTCAGCCCCTCGATACCATAGGAGGAGAGCACAGTCCCCTCATCGGTAAACAGGTAGTCCAGTGCATGGAGCACCGCCTCGGGGTTCTCGCAGTTGGTGGAGATGGAGACGTTACCGCCGGCATCATTGCTGACATAGGTGGCGATGGGAGAATACTCGGTGGCTTCACCCAGCGCACGCATAGGCACCAGCTTTGCCTTGGCTGCCTCTTCAGGATCCAACAGTGCCAGGTAAGAGGGAATGTTGTCAGGAGAGTCGCCCTCCAGACCGATGGAACCGGATGCAAAGAGGTTGTTTGCCTTCTGATCGGTCATGTCAGAGGTCAGGAACAGGTTTTCCGCTGCCAGGTCTTTAAAATATCCGAGATAGTCATAGTAATAGTCCTGCATAGGACCATACTGGATGGTCCCCTGATCGTCCAGATAGAAGCTGGTGGGACCGAAAGCGTTCCATACGCCCTCTGCCGCAAAGCCTGCTTCACCAGAGTTGGCACGAATCATCTGGAAGAAGCCAGCGTCGGCACCATAGTTGTCCCGGAACAGCTCTAGAACGGTTTTCAGCTCATCGGTGGTAGTGGGGATTTCCTTGCCCAGCTCATCCAGCCAGTCCTGACGAATCCACAGACCGTTGGTCACCGGGAAGGGCTCCTCCAGAATGGGATACATGGCGCCCATCTGACCGTCGTCGGTGATGCAGGTCTTCAGGGTATAATCGTCCTGGGTCACAGCACGGTAATAGTAAGGTGCATTTTCCTCCACCAGCGGCGCGATATCGATGATCATCTCATCGCGGATTGCCGCGGTCAGACCGCCGCTGTAGACGCTACCCATGTTGGTCACCAGATCCGGCAGATCACCGGAGGCGCAGAGCAGGTTGACGTTCTCGCTCCACTCCAGGTTGGAGATTTCACGCAGGTCAAAGGTGGTGTTGGTCTTCTCGCCCATTACGGTCCACCATTCCGAGCTGATCCAGCCTTCGGGGAAGAACGACTGGAAAAAGGCAGGATACTGGAACAGCACGGAGATCTCCGTATGCTCCTCATTTGCCTCATAGGGTTCAAGCTCCGGCAGTGCCGCCGTCTCTTCCATAGAAGTCTCCTCCGCGGATGCTTCTTCCGCAGCCGGGGTTTCCGGTGCTGCTTCTTCCGGTGCAGCCGCCGAAGCAGTGCTTTCCTGCGGTGCCGCAGATTCCTTCGATGCAGCGCTTTCTGCATTTCCGCAGCCAGCTGCCAAAGAAAGCACCATGGCGAGGGTCAGCAGCAACGCAAATAACTTCATCTTTTTCATTTTTTGTGTAGCCTCCTTCATTGAAACTTGGTCAATGGCATCCTATCAGGTTTTACCCCTTGAATGCAATGGCTTTGTGGAAAGTGAGAAGCCAGTGGTTAAATTGATAGGTCAGCGCTGATTATAGCGATCCAGTGCATCCTGAAGGATCTGGGTGCACTCGTCCACGTTCATAGACTCCAACTCCTCCACAAAGGTATCGTATTCGTCAATGGAACGGGTTCCGGTGATAAACGCCAGAATGTTCTGCTGGACATGGGTCCGGATGTCGCTGAACCCGGCAGAATATGCAGCCGCTTCATCGGAGGTCAGGCTCAGTCCGCTGGAGGGCAGCACGTCCCGGGTGTCGCTTTCGCCATCGTTCCACACCTCAATGAGATGCATCTCCTCATCGCCATAGTTGGCAAGGGTACGGGAGGAGTCAATCCGGAAGGAGCCAGCGCCGAAGGTATAGCGGCTGATACACCAGGAGTAGGCAAGCCCGTCAGGGTTGTTTACCATCAGGTCGGTCCAGACATGGTTTCCATCCGCATCATAGGTAAAGGTAACGTCCTCCATGCCATAGTTCATGAGCTCAGAGCCCTCGTTGGTATAGAGGTAATCCAGCATTGAGCATACTGCTTCGAACTTTTCGGAGCCGGGCTCCAGCGCCGTGCTCAGAGAATAGCCCTTGGGAGAAACGTAGTCCACCAGACGACCCAGATGCCCCGGCTCACCGGTTTCTACATTGACGGGCGGCTCCACGGGGGTCAGCTTGAAGCTGCTGCCCGCCTCTACCTGGCTCATCAGCGTGGTATAGGAGGCGGCATTGTAATAGGTAACGCCAATATCGCCGTTCAGCAGAAGATCGCTGTCGGGAATCGCATCCGGTGCAGACAGGAAATCCGAATAAATCAGACCTTCGGAATACCACTTTGCCATAGTATCCAGATAATCCTTAAATCCGTCCTCCAGGGGGCTGAACACAACCTCCTCTCCGTTCTTCGCCATGTAATAGGCATAGGTACTGCTGCTGCCTGCATTGCCCACCACGCCAAAGCACTGGGCAAAGGAGTTGACCGGATCGCTGGAATCCTGATTCATGTAGTAATACGCGTCATATTTGTCCTTCATGGCAGTAAGGGCTTCATAGAAGTCATCCAGCGTTGTGGGAACATCCAGTCCCAGCTCATCCAAATAGTCCTGACGAACCGCCAGGCCCACATCTACCACCGGATTGGTCCAGATGCCGTTTAAAACACCTACGTTGCCGTCATCGGTGTAGGCATTCTTGCCGTATATGGGATAGTTGTCCAGGATCTCAAAGAAGGAGGGAAAATTCTCCTTATACTCTGCCAGATCCAGAATAATCTCCTGCTCAATTGCCTCGGAAATACCACCGGTGTAGTAGGAGCCAAAGCCGGACCAGATCTCCGGATAATCGCCGGAAGCCACCTGAAGGCTGACTGCATCGGCCGCGCCGGTGATGGCAGTGCTGGTGATGTCCAGGGTAATGCCCGTGCGCTTCTGGAGCTCCTGGAGCACCATATTGTCCGCCATGCCGTTGGGCATTGCGTTAAACAGCGGCGGGATCAGGTCGCACCACATGGTAACGGTGGTGTCCGTATCCACCAGCGAGAAGGTGTAGGGGTTTTCAATCACCAGATTCTGCATGGATTCCAGCTGCTCTGCCTGGGACATTTCTCCGTGAGCTTCCTCAACTGCGGATTCCTCCGGATTCGATGCCTCGGCAGGCTGCTCAGCCGCAGCGTTTGCCGCAGGTGCAGAATTCTGAGTCTCTGCGGTTGTCTCCGCCTTCGATGCCGTACCGGAATCGGAAACGGACGCCGCTGTTCCGCCGCAGCCGCCCAGCATGCAGATCAGCATTGCGGCGGCTAAAAGAATTGCAAATAATTTTTTCATATTGTGTTTCTCCATTCTGAAAGGAAACGGCGCCGACAGGACTTCTGCCGGCGCCGTTTGGTGCTGCCTTAAGTTTTAAGCCTTAGGGCTTCTTCTTGGGTACTGCGCCCTTATTCTCTCCGAGTCCGACTACGTAATGGGTCTTTACATCGTCCAGCGTCACGAAGGGCTCCGGCCAAGGCGTAGAGTCCTGTGCAGGCTGAATGGGGGACCACGTCTTATGAGAAGCGGGAAGTCTGCCCTGCTTGGGTCCGGCAGCCATCTTGGAATATGCCTGACCCTTCTTGGGTGCAGCGCTGGGACCGCCAGGTCCGCCAGCCTTTCCGCCAGGTCCAGGACCGCCGGGACCACCGGGACCCATGGGGTTCTTGAACTTATTGTAGCAGTCAATGGCAAAGTTCGTCACATCCTGTGCGCCGCCTGCGTCGTTGAGCACGCACTCATGGACGATCTTCCAGAAGCCGTCCTCGCGCACGTAGTCCTCGCCGTAGCGCTCCAGCATCCAAACTGCCATCTGCTTGCCGCTGGTGGAAATCCGGCGGTAGAGCATGCCGGTGGAGTAGTACAGAGCGCGCGCGGTCTTGAGATCGTCGCCAACCTCCACAATGGGGGTGCCAATTGCATGGAGGGAATACTCGCTCAAGGGCAGCGGGTCCATATTCTTTGTTTCCGGATACATTTCGTTGAAGACCTCAAACATCCGGCGTCCGCCGCCTTCCAGACCGTTCGCCCAGTTGGTCATAACCTCGTCACGACCATAGTTGCCGGTCATATTATAGCCCCAGTACAGGTCATCCCGATACTTGGACCAGAAGGTCTCGATCTCCTCGGTGGTATGTCCGGAGGCATGGAGAATTGCATGCCATGCGTGAACCTTTTCGCAGTTCTGACCACCTTCGATAATCGCCAGCTTTGTTTCCAAATCGATATTCTTTTTCATGATCGTCCCTCCTTATCCCTTTTTATAGTTGGGGTTGCCTTCCGGACCGTTGCTGATGGCATCAGCAAAGGTTGCATGCTCCATGGTGAGTTCCGGATAGGGGAAGTAGTTATAGAAGGACGTATACGCCTCAAACTTCTCCGTGGGCTCGCCAAACTCCTGCTCCAGATACTTGTCGCAGGGAGTGGTTTCCTCCGTCTTCAGAGAAGCATAGGGGAAGCCGGGGCGAAGGGCAAAGTCGGTGCCTGCAAAGTAGTGCCAAATCTTCCACTGACCGTCCTCCAGAACCAGGTCCGCGCCGCAGCGCTGGTTGTCCCAGTAGCAGTCGGTATCCTTTCCGTTGGCAGGATTGATTTCATAGCCAATGGAATACCAGGTGACCTGTGCGGTCTTGTTGTCGTCTGCAATGACGATCATGTAAGTGGTGAAGGGATGGCAGATGTCGGTGCCGACAGCGCCAAACTTGTTGCCGTCTACATAGTATTTGCGGATGTTGTCCAGACCAACATAGTAGCCCCAGTTGCGTCCATAGGAGGCAGTGTCTGCATGCTCCTTGGTCCACAGGGTGTCGATGATCTCCGCTCTCTTATTTGCCTGCTCCAGGTAGGAACGGATGGAAAGCACCTTTTTGACTTCCTCCACCTGATAGGCACGCCAAGCGCGAATCTCGGGAGTAAAGTCCTCGGGCTTGGAGTTGCTGTTCTTCATGTGAATCATGGACTGATACTCATATCTCTCATAAGTACCGCCAAACGCTTCGTGGGTCGTATATTTAAATTCCATGGTATAGCCTCCTCTCAGATCCCATAGCTGAAGGTTTCAGCCAGGGTAGTGTAGGGTACGGGCATCTTGGGCGGCTCCTGATAGGGACGGTCCACGGAATAAGCCCGGTAGACCTCCATGGGAACATTGGGCTCCGGCTCAGGAATGTCAAAGGCTGCGAACTCCGGATCGGGAGCGTACTTGCTGGGCTCCGTCCAGGGCTCAGCGCAGGGATGATCGATGTCCAGAGCATACAGCAGGTTCAGAACCTTGAACTCGCCGTCTTCCTCCACAAGATCCGCTGCCATATAGCCGATCTTCCAAATGCTCAGAGGACCGCAGGCAGTAACCCGGGTGTCTGCTGCCTGGAACTGCCACAGCGCCTTGGCACTCTTGCCGTCCTCTGCCACCTCAATGATGGGGGTATGCATATCGGTGCCCTTGACGTAGCCTGCGCCATACATCTCATCGGCGGTCTTGCCCTTGACATTGGGATGGTCCGCCCATTTTTCCATGACCAGCTCCGTCAGCTTCTTGGTGTTCTCCAGCTTTTTCTGGTAGTAGCCCTTGACCGCTTCGGCGCCCTTGAAATAACCATTGTTCATGCCCAGGCAGATATCCTCCCGGCTGCTCCAAAACTGGGGCACCAGATCGTAATCAGCCAGCAGATCACACTGGGCAATCTTACCCACTACGTTCTGAACCTCACGGATAATCAGGCAGCGATCTGCCATCTCCTGGGGTGTATACTGTTTATGCAATGTGATTCCTCCTTCGTTTCACTGCATTTCTGGGGCACATAGCCCCGGCTTCTGTCTGCAATTTACACGGTTTCCGTCCCTCCGTCAAGAACACACAATTTGGTGACAATGAAGGGTTTCCCCCGTTTTGACCCAAAATCCGAACTTTTTATCACATTTGCAAAGTTTCAGCGAGTATTGAAAAGCCGAGAAAAGGCCCGTCGGAGTATACTATACTCAGACGAGTCAAAGGAGGACGTCCCAATGGATCATCGTATTGATACAAAGCAAATCAGCGGAAAATGGAAGCTGGAGCTGCTGTTTCTCATAAAGGATCAGCCTCGGCGCTGGAGTGAGCTGAACCATCTGCTCCCCCAGGCGTCCCCCAATGCCTTAACCCGGCAGCTGCGGGAGCTGGAGGAGGACGGGCTGGTTTCCCGCAGCATTCTCCATGATAAGCCACCGAAGGTGGTGCTCTATCGTCTGCGGGCGCCGTCGCTCAGACCGATGCTGGAAGCCTTGGGCAGCTGGTGCCTTGAAGAAGCGGAGCAAAGCTATGGCGCCTGATTTTTCTTCCGTTCAGCAGGTTTTATCCGGACGGTGGACGCTTCCGGTTCTCATGGCAGCAGAATCAGGCGGACGCTTTGGTGAAATTCAGGGTTCTCTTGGTTCCATTGCAAGGGGTACGCTCAGCAAAGAGCTTCAGACCCTTTCGGACCTGAAGCTCCTGACACGAACTACCTATTCTGAATTTCCTCCGCGGGTGGAGTATCGGCTGACCCCGCGGGGACAGGCGCTGCTTCAGATTCTCCGTCCTCTGGCTTCCGATCCTTCAGCCTGCTCTGCCGAAGCTTTCCCGGCGCAATGCCCTCCACATTGGTAAATGCGCGATACATGGTGGCAAGGCTGCAATAGCCCACTGCCGTGGCAATATCCTGGACCGGCGTATCCGTGGTCAAAAGCAGTTCCCGTGCCTTTTTTACCCGCGCCTTATGGATGACGTCGTTGATGCTCTCTCCGTAATATAACCGGAACGACTCCGCCGCTTCTCTGGGCTTTAGCCGGAATTCCCGGGCAACGGCGGTCAGACCCATATTCATATCCGTGGCATTCTCGATGACATAGGTGCGGATATCCCGCAAAAGGCTGTCCCGCTGATCCTGCCGCAGCTCCCGGGCATGGGTCACCAGCTCCGCCGCAATCCGCTCGCCGGCAGCAAGATATGCCTCCAGCGTGCCTGCTGCCGACAGTGTCCGGCTGTAATCCGCCTGGGTGATGTAGCGCCAATTGGCAAGGTTTTGCTCCACCAGCTGGCTTTGCAGCAGCATCATAAACCGGTTAATGGTAAGATTGATGGTAATGGGATAGGGCATGCCGATGCAGTTTTCCGCAATCCGTTCCAGCTGCATCCGAAGCTGGGCTGCCGTTGCCTGAACGTTCTCCGCCTGCACTGCCCCGCAGATTCGCTCCGCCGTCTGGAAAAAGCCCCGTTCAAACTCCGTTCGCTGGGCGGTATCGCCAATGCGCTGGAGCGCCGTGTCGGGAATCACAAACACCCGGTCAATAACACCGGTGTAAAAGCTCCGGCTCTGCTCTGCGTCCCGCAGCATCCGGTAGGCGGATTCCATTCGGTTCGTCCCTTCCCACAGGCTGCTGATGGATACGTGCACCTGAAAGTCCATGTCTTTTCCGGCATATTCCACCGCCTCCTTGCAGGCATCGTAAATATAATCGGATGCCGGATCGGTATACAGCACCGCAAACAGTCCGCCCATCATCAGCACCAGGAAGCCGCCAATGGTATGCTCCAGCGTTCCCATCAGATGGTCCTGGAGACAGCGATACATGCCCAGGCGGCAGTAATATCGCTTTTTCCCCCGCAGTAATTCAATTCTGGGATCGTCCAGGCTGAACTGGCAGACCCGATATGGCAAGTCCGGCAGTCGGAGGTTCTGCTCCTCCAGGACTTCCTCAATATCCCCGCCCATTTCAGAGCCTTGCAGCATCAGAGCGCCCATCATACCGTCCAGCACCTTGGGCATGCTCTGGCTTTTCAGGCTTCCCACCGGTTCCAGCGCCGACGGAATCTCCGTTTCGACACACCATTGCTCCAGCGCCACTGTCATCCCGCCTTTCCATGCTTCATCCCGTTTATTATACCACAATTTTTTCAGGTTTTGAAGTTCCCTGCTCAAATCCGGTCCGTCTTTCTCATTTTCCGCGATTCCCGTGAAAATCCCCATTGTCACCGTTTTGTACCTTATTGACGGTGGCATGATTTTCAGGAATAATAGTGCCAACCCAAACCATCTATGACGATTAGGAGGAAGGAAATATGTCTGAAATCAAACGTTTTAATTTTAATCAGGTTGCAGCAGATCTTGGCTATGTAGCAGAGCCCGGCACCGGCGGTCCTGGCGGTGGTCCCGGTGGTAAGCCCGGCGGTCCCGGTGGTCCTGGCGGTAAGCCTGCCAAAGCACCCAATTTCAGTGATCCTGAGCTGATCCGCAAAAACGCACAGCGGTTCAAGGTCATGTGGCCCGATGACCGCGCCATGAAGCTGCTGGATTACTTCAACGATTATGTGGAATCCGGTGAGCCCATCGACTTTGAGGGGCACTCCATCTGCTGGGCTATGATTGCGCTGCAGCAGAAGCTGCGGAAGAACCAGGTGCTGATGTATATGCCTCCCTTTGGCAAGAGCCTGGAAATGCTGCCCATGAAGCGGGTTGCCCATCCCAAGGATAACCCCATGATGAAATTCGACATCACTGAGAAGGGCGATGACGTCCGCATTGTGGTAACGCTGCTGGGCGGCGGCAACCCCGATCCCTTCCAGATGTCCCTGGGCGATGTGGAAATTCAGGACATCGGTCCCGGCAAGAACATCTGGCTGGAGCTGGTAGGCGGACATTTCCTGTTTATGTTTGCCATGCCCAAGACCTTCGGCGACGACTGCCGCACCATGTATTATAAAGAAGGCGGCGAGACCTGGTACTGCGTCGCTTCCAACGATCCTGCCGTCAAGCAGGGTGATAAGCCCGGCAAGAGCCCCTTCGACGAATAATCCGCCATCCCCTCCCCGGGGTCCGGAACGCTCATCGGACTCCGGTTTCGGCGCAGAAAAACCATGGACAGATTGGAATTCCCGGTCTGTCCATGGTTTTTTTGGCAACACCGCACAAATCAGCAAGAGAGTCTGACGAGAGATTTTTCGTCAGAAAAAAGTGAAAAACCGCAGGAATACTTTGTGTATTTCAAGGCTTTACTAACGTATTTCTGACGGAAAAGATCCGTCAGAGTCCGCAGACGCATTTGTGCGGTGTTGCCTTTGATCTCTTAGATGGAATTTGCAATCTGATAGCCGGTCCGGATTGCCGTTTGCAGGTTCCCCATGGTGCCGCAGTCGCCAATGGCAAAGAACTGCTTGCCGCAATCCGCATATGCCATGGCTGCCGCAGTGTCCGGCTTCATTCCCGCAGCCAGCAAAACGGTTTTCGCCTCTACCGTGTGAATCTCCCCCTGGTCGTCCCGATAGCTGAGTCCCTGCGCCGTTACCTGGGTGCAGGCGGCATTGAGAATGATATGAAGATTTCCGGCGTATTCCTCCACGGCATCCATAAACATATTATAGTAATGTACCCGCTTTGCTTCCTCCGCCGCGGTATCCTTCATCTCGATTACCGTGACCTGCCGTCCCAGCTGTGCCAGATGGAGTCCGGTTTCCACGCCAATCTCGCCGCCGCCGATAATGGCAACGTTTTCTCCCACAAACTCCTCATGTCCGAACGCCTTGACCGCAGGGATTGCGCGGGAAATACCCGGAATCGGCGGTACCACCGGCTGAGAGCCCACTGCCGCAATTACAACATCATAGTCCTGCGCCGATAACCGCTCCGGCTCCGGTGCGCAGTCCAGATGTACCGTAATCAGCGGGCTTTCGTTGACCTTCCGCTCAAAATAGCGCAGCAGATTCAGCATGGGCCACTTAAAGGCTGCATAACGGCTATGGTCGATCATGCCGCCCAGATGGTCCGTCTTCTCAAACAAATCCACCTGATGTCCCCGCTCCGATGCCGTAATGGCTGCCTTCATGCCCGCTGGTCCGCCGCCGATAACGGCAACGCGCCTTTTCCCTTCCACTGGGACAATCAACCGATCCATCCATTTTTCAGAGCCAAATCGGGGATTTACCACGCAAACCGTCAAATTGTGGTTGCCGGTATGGCACTTGTTGCATCTGAGGCAGGGCACAATCTCCTCCGGCTTTCCCTGCTCCAGCAGCCTTCCATAATTGGGATTGGATACATACGCCCGAGCCATGGACAAAAGGTCCGCTTTCCCGGAAGCAAGCGCTTCCTCGCAGTCCTTGGGATCAAAGAAGCCTGCCGACGCTGCCACCGCCTGTGGCACCCCTGCCTTTTTTACATATTCCGCCATGTATAGGAAGGGCGTTCTGCTCTTTGCAAAGCCCGTGGGATGTTGGTTGTCCAGCTCCACCGAGCGCAGGGTCAGGATATCGATCAGTCCCTCGGCAGCGCGCCCAAAGGCGACCGTATCGTCCAGGCTCCAGCCCTCCGGCTCTATGTCCTGTCCGGATACCGACGCCTCAATGATGAAATTCCGTCCGCACAGCTCCTTAATCCGCTTGCACAGCAGCAGTGGGAACCGGATTCTGTTTTCAAAGCTGCCGCCGAATTCATCGGTACGCCGGTTGGTAATGGGCGACAGCATTCTGCCGGTGAGCACCATCCGATAGGACATGTGGATATATACCCCATCGAAGCCACAGTCCGCCATATTCTTTGCCAGCCCCGCATATTTCTCTATCAGCTCATAGAGCATCTCCGTGGGGATTTCCTTCTTGTCCGAGGTCAGCGTTGCTTTTGAGCCGGGCATCATTCGAATCTGGGGTACCCCCGCAGAGGCATCCATTCCCGGCGGTGCAAACATCATAATCACGCCGTTTGCCTTTGCGCCGTAAAAATGGACCGCATCCGCCATTTGAGACATATAGTTCTTGGCGTCGGGACTGGAAGCATCCCAGCCGTTTCCTCCGGGTCTGGTGCCAAAAGAATTACCGTCGCAGGTTACAATGGCGGCGCCGCCCTTTGCCCGCTGGGCATAGTGGGCAATGAGACTGTCCGAGGGCCAATTCTCCCCCGCCTGCGCCAGATGCGGCTCGGAGGGAGGACAGATCATTCTGTTTTTCAAAATCGCGGTCCCAATTTGCAGCGGTCTGAACAAATTCGGATAATAGGGATTCATTATATAACCTCCTGTCAGTGTTTGTACCGGAATGGATGCTCCATTCCGGTTTAACTTTTATTCTGCCGTTCCCGGCTCCACCACCAGATTGCCGGTATAATACACCCCCGGCTGGGGAATAACGTGATTTCCATCCACAAACACCCGTCCTGCCAGAGTGGATGCTTCGTCCACACACAGTCCCGTCAGATAGCAGGTCCGGGTAACGTCCCAGCGAGAGCCCTTTTCCAGCCGGACCATCACGCCAGCCTGATAGGGTGCCTTGGGGATGCACTCCAAAAACGCAATGTTGTACCACTTGCTCAGGGGCACCGTCGAGAGCCAACGATTTCCCTCCAGCCGGTCAATGTGGTGCCCCTCTGCTGTGGAAATCGCGCCGTGATACCGGACGTTTTCCAGTCGAAGCTCCAGATTCCGGGCAGAATCTATGGGACTTACAGAGAAGGGTCCCGGCTGGGGCTCTGTTTTCGGCGCATAGTCCTCTTCGGTGATATGCCCCCGGTAGCCGCAAGCGTTAAAGCAGTCGCCGCTGACCTCCAGATTGGACAGATGGACAAAAACGTCCCGGTTGGGCACCGCCTCACTGAGCTTCAGCAGTCCCTTTTCCCGCAGCATGCTTGCCGTCTGAAGCGCCGCTTCCGTGGGAGATGCAGGGTCCTCGATTCCGTTGTGGAGATCGTCGTCATCCATCATGCAGAGGATCATGCCGGATTCGGAAATCAGCGTAGAATCATCCACCTCAATCCGATAGGAGCCGTTGCTCTTGACCGAGAAGCACGCCACACCGCAGTGGAACAGCGTTTTGTCCCGAATGGTGACGCCACCGCCGCCGTTTCCGCGCTGAAGCATTGCACCGACCTTATCGGTATAGACCACAGTATTCTGTACCGGCACATTCAGGTGTTCATTTCCGTAGACATTCTTCAAATTCTCTGGTGTCGAAGCACAATAAACCACCTTCGCCGCTGCATTGACGCAGGTATTGGCATAGTCCGCCGTAATCACCGTGCTGCCTGCAAAGGTGACTGTGGTATTGCCAATGGAATAGGTGCCATAGCCGCCCGGATGGGAAGAGGAGGAGGTGGGCTTTCCTCCCAGATCTCGGGTAATTTCGCCGTAAAGCTCCCGGAAGGGAATGGACTTCAGCGATTCCCGTGCGGTTTTCTCGCTGCTCAGGTCCACCCTGGGATTCAGACCGCCGGTGATTGCCACCAGTGAATTGACAGCAGTGGAATGGCAGCCCTTATTGTTATCCGTGGACAATACGCCCCACTTTTCCGACAAAATCGCAGAATCCACATAGGTAACCTCCGCCTGATCCAGCAGATTGGTGCAGCGGCAGTTGCCCTCAAAGCCGCCCATCCATGGGGCATTGCGCATTTTCTTTCCCCCGAAGCCGCCGACCCAGCCGTCTTCAAATACGCCGTCATGGGTGGAAAACCGGCTGTTTTTTACAAGGACCTTGGCGCTGCCGCCTGCCACAAACGCAGACCGTACCGTGCCGTAATTGCAGATATCCGTATGATCGATCACCGTTTCGGTATGGTCGCCGCAGACAAGAATGCCTGCGCCCATACCCTGGAAATCGTCCATGCCATTGCCCCGGAAACGGATTTTCACATGGTCCAGCGTGGTGATTACATTGGAATTTCCCGTCACGATGATGCCGTTAAAATGGTTTGCCCCAAAGGCATCGCTGGGTGCATCGTCCGACATCAGGAGCATGTCGCCGTTTTGATCTCGTTGCACCGCCGCATCTACGCTGCGCTCCGGAACCATCACGCCGTTTTGCAGGAACCGCGCTGCCCGGTATGGCTCCTCAAAGTAGTTCCACCATGTGGGCTCCGGTGGCAGATCTGACGGCTCATCGGGCATCGCACCGGGCTTTGGGGGCGCTGTGGTGTACCGGTAGAGCTCATAGCGCCGGGTCAGCGTCAGGCGAATGTCTCCCTGATAATCATAGCCTCCAGCCAGC
>CAJKNS010000015.1 GCA_905201305.1 uncultured Eubacteriales bacterium | reverse complement strand
ATTCCTGCGGTTTTCCACCTTTTTCTGACGAAAAATCTCTCGTCAGACTCTCTTGCCGATTTGTACGGTATTGCCTTTAGCCCGTTGGGAGGGTTCCGTCTATATGCCAAATTCCGCAAAATCCAGCCGCTTGCCTGTGCTCGTCATTGTGCTGATGACAATGCAGCCATTGCTGGACATTGTATCCTATTTCTGGTCGGGTACCGGCAAAAGCAACCTGCTGACATTGGCACTGCGTATGGGGCTGCTTGCCGCTGCCGGATTGTATGCCTTTTGCATCAGTGACCGCAAGCGTGTCTATCTGATTGCAGCTGGAATCTGCGCCGCATTTTGGGCTGTGCATATGGCAGTGTGCTGGCAAGCCGGTTATCAAGACCCCTTTTCTGACTTTGCAAACTATGTTCGTGTAGTGCAAATCGTGGTTTATGCGCTGTGCTTCATTACCTTTCTCCGGCAGGGCGAGGGGATTTACCGCAGCATTTTAATCGGCTTTTGCATCAATCTGGTCATCTGCCTTACCGTCATGCTGCTGAGCACCATCACGGGCACTGACCCGCACACCTATACCAACAGCAACCTCGGTGTGCTGGGCTGGTTTTCCACCACCAATTCCCAGGCAGCGATTTTAAGCGCTTCTGCCCCCATTGTCCTGATGCTGACCATGCGCAGCCAGGGTCGATATCACTATCTATTGCAGCTGGTTGTTACTGCCGGCGTGTTTGCCGCGCTGTATTTTAACGGCACCCGGCTTTCCTTTGCTTCTATCCTTGCCACGGCAGCGGGGCTTCCCATTGTGCTGGCACTTACCCGCCAATTTAACTGGAAAAGCACCGCCATTTTGCTGCTGTGCGCCCTGTGCTGCGTTGCCCTCTATCGTCAGTCGCCCATGTATTTGAATCAGCATTCCTACAGCGACGCCATGTCGCAAAAGCAGGGCTGGGCAGAGGAAAAAATGGAGCGCGTGGACCAGTCCATTGCAGAAGAATTCTCCTCAGACGAAGCCGCCGTGCAAAAAAGCGAAGAAACCGAAGCAACGAAAATTCGCCGGCTTACCCCCGTCTATGAATGGTGCGCTCCGAACATTGTGGATCGATTCGGCGTCGAGACGGTGATCCGCAAATACAATTTTACCTCCAACGTAAAGGATATCACGGCTGCTCGCCGCCAAAAAATCTATTTCTGCGAGCTGCTCCAGGATGAGCTTCCCTTTACGGCAAAACTCTTTGGCATGGAACTGGCAGACATGACGCACCGCGGAAAGAACTATGATGTAGAAAACGATTTCTACGGCATCTATTTCCTCTATGGCGCAGTGGGGCTGATTCTACTGCTTTGCTTCATCGGCTATTTCCTTTTGCTGATTGTCAAAGCGCTGATTCGGGATTTTAAAACCTATTTCACCCCCATCGCCGGTGCCATTGGAATTTCTCTGATTATATTGCTGGTCTTCTCCTATTTCACCGCCGGTGTTCTTCGCCGTCCCAACGCCTCGTTCTATCTGTCAGTAGTGCTGGCACTGGTATATTACCTGACCAAAATTAAGGTCTACCCAGCCAAAGAGGGGGACTGTCCGTGAAATTCTCCGTCATTGTCCCAGTTTATAATGTAGAGAACTATTTGGAAGCCTGCATTTCCTCCGTGATTGCACAGAGCTGCCGGGATTATGAGCTGATTCTAGTGGATGACGGCTCCACCGACAGCAGCGGCGTCCTGTGTGACCGGCTTGCAGAGCAGTATCATTGCCGGGTGATTCACCAGGAAAACGGCGGACTGGGCGCCGCCCGCAATACCGGAATCGAAGCGGCACAGGGGGATTATCTGTTTTTCCTGGACAGCGACGACTTTATCTCCCCGGATACCCTGCAGGGGCTTTCCGCGGAAATGGACCAGGTTCCCGCAGATATCTACACCTTCGGCTTTGTCACCTCCGACGGCACCCGGGATATTGCACCCTTTGTGGATCAGCTCCCCTATCATCAGCCCCTCACCCTGCACAGTCACCCGGAGCTGCTTTTGGCGCTGCCCAATGCCTGGTGCCGTGCGGTTCGCCGGACGCTGTTTCTTGCGTCGAACATTCGTTTTCCCTCCCGGGTATGGTACGAGGATATTCGCACCACGCCAAAGCTCACCGCTCTGGCGCAAACCATAGATGTGCTGCCAAACACCTGGTATCACTATGTGCAGCGGGAGGGCTCCATCACCCGGAACAGCAACCTCACCCGAAACCATGAGATTATCGACGCCTTTGAGGATCTTTTGGACTGGTATCGGACGCAGGGGCTGTTTGACCAATACCAAACCCAATTGGAGAGGCTTTGTATTGACCATGTCTATCTGGCTGCATCGGTTCGCGTGTTGCGGGTAGAGCCCACCCATCCGCTGCTGAAGGAATTCCGGGACTATCTCCAAAGTAACTTTCCCAATTACCGCAACAGCCCACTGCTGGAGGAATTGCCCCGCAGCAAGCAGCTTGCCTATACCCTTCTGGAGAGGAAGCACTACCGGCTGATGAAGCTGCTGTTTTCTCTGAAAGACAAATTTGGACAATAAAAGCTTGCCCTGGAGCCTGCCGCAATTGCTGCGGTCTGCTCCAGGGCTTTTTTCAATGTTCTGTTTTTATGCCTCCTGATGGGTAATCAGCCGGTGGGTTTTCCATCTTCCGGACAGGAAATACACCAGCCCGATCACAACGGGAACATACCCCGCCAATGCGCTGCCAACCCAGAAGCCCAGAAGTCCCATACCGCAGGTGACGCCCAGCAGCAGTGAGAACCCGATTCTTGCCACAACCCCGTCTAGCAAGCCGGAGGTCAGGGACAGCGCCGCAAAGCCGATGCCGTTAATGAGTGCGTTTGCCGTTGCCCGCAGGCCATTGCTCATATAGCAAAGAACACCCACAGGACCATAGAGCACCGCATATTCCAGCACTGCTGCATCCCGGTTAAACAGGCAGAATATCTGCTGCGGCAGCAGGAAAATTGCAGCGGAGCACAGCACCGCCCAGCTGACGCAGATTGCCATAACCCACCCCAGGATTTTCTCTACCCGCTTGTGCTGCTTTGCCGCCAGGTTCTGGGCAATCATCGCCGAGCCCGCCGTTCCCACGGAATTGCTGACAATCCGCAGAATATTCTCCAGCTTATTGGCAATGCCGTTTGCCGCTGAGGCTGCTACGCCAAAGCTGTTGATCTGAGCTCCAATGAACAGCACAGAAATCAGAATCGCCGCAAACTGCGCCGCATTGGGAACGCCCAGCTGCAAAAGCATTTTGAGATACCGGCGCTCCGGTCGAAAGCTGCGAAGGCGGAAATCAAAGCAGAAGGCGTCCTTCCGGCGATACAGATAAATCACTGAGCTTACCAGCGAAAATGCCTGCCCCATAATCGTTGCCAACGCTGCACCAAACGCACCCCAGCCAAACCCCAGCACAAACAGCAGATCCAGCAGCAGATTTGCCACGGATGCAATGGCGACAAACAGCAGCGGGCGCTTGCTGTCCCCCATACCGCGGAGCGCTGCACTCACCGCATTGTATCCATAAATAAATACAAAGCCCACTGCGGAGACCAGCGTATAACGTCTTCCGTCTGCCAGCGCCTCTGCCGGGAGCTTGATCCACCGAAGCTGCCGGTCCAGTGTCAGAATGCACAGAACACTGAACAGCACTGCCAGCACCGTAAGCACGGAGAACATGGCTCCAACGGTCTTTCCAACAGAGTCCTTATCGTTTTTTCCTACAAACTGAGCAATAATAATCTGTCCCGCCGAGGCAAGCCCCATGCCGATCATGCCATAGAAGTTTACCAGCTCTCCGCAGGTAGACACCGCAGACAGCGCTGCCGTTCCCACAAATCGCCCCACCACCAGCGTATCCACCGTGGTGTATAGCGTCTGGAGACTGTTTGCCAGCAGCAGCGGCAGCGAAAACGCCACCAGCTGCCGGAACACGCTGCCCTCTGTCATATTCCGAATGATTGTCTTTTCCATGATGTGCTCCTGTTCTGCAAAAATACCATTATAAAAATACCATTACATAAGTATTGTACCGCAGAAGACGCATAGGGAAAATCCTCATTTTCGTCGGAGAATTATCAATTCCCAAAAGCAAAGCAGGACCGCAATCCCATCGGAATCGTCTGTCCTGCTTTGTGCGCATTATAAATAGTACATATACCCCGTGGTGCTTTTTTGAATGGCTTTTTGTGCCAACTGCTCCAGGGTGATCTTCGAAAGGGTTTTCTTTACGGTATCGTCCAGCACCTGGAACACGTCCTCTACCATCACCTGCTCCAGATAGGGCGCCTGCTCCCCCAGCGTCTCGGGAGTGGAATCAAACAGACTGGTTTCCGTTGCCGCCAGCACCTCATAGACCGTAATTTCCGCCGGAGGACGCTTCAGGGAATAGCCCCCCTGAGGGCCCTTGGTGGCGCCCACAATGCCCTCCACCTTCAGCCGGGTAAACACCTGCTCCAGATAGATTTTCGAGATTTTCAGCGCTTCCGAAATCTCCAGCACGGTAAATTTGGTCTGAGTGGGGTAGCGCATGGCAAAATACACCATCGCAGACAGCCCGTAGCGGGCTTTTGCAGAAATTCTCACGGGTCATCCTCCAGCCGGTTATTTATTTCCTATATAGCCGATATGATTTATTATATTATGGCATTGGCTTTCTGTCAACCGGTATTTTTTTGTTCTGCTCCGTCTGCTCCAGCATCATTTTTTTTAAGCGCTGGAACGCAACGCTGGGATTCCGGGCAGTATTCTCCACCAGCGCAATCTGCCGCTGGGGCACCGTCTCCGCCAGCGGAATTTCAAATACATCGCCGCGAAGCAGATGGGACTCCGCCATGGGCTCCGGCACAAAACCAACCCCCAGATTATACATCACCATGGGCAGCACCTGATCCATGGTCGCCGCCTCCATATCCACTCGGAAATTCAGGTCATGCTTGGAGAAAAATCGCTGATAGAAATCATAGGTGCTGGTCCCGGAGCCCAAACACACCAGGGGAATAGAGGAGATATCCCTGAGATGCCGGGTGCCGGACGCCAGACTCTTATAATTGCTGCCGCCTACCAGCACCTCCCGGAAGGAGCATAGCGGCGTAATTTGCAGCGACGGTCCGCTCTGGCAGGGCGTTGTAATCACGGCGCAGTCCGTCCGGTGCTGGGACAGCGCCTGAATTGCCTGAGGCGAGGTGTCGTTGGTAATCCGCAGCTGAATATTGGGATACCGGGCATGAAAATCCGCCAGCCGCCGCATCAAAAGCAGATGCAGCGCCGTCTCACTGGCACTGATGGAAATCACGCCATTTTCCAGCCGGCAGTCCTTTCTCAGCTCTTCCTCTCCGGCAGTAAGCTGATCGTAAGCCAAACGCACATGAGCAAAGAGCTTTTCCCCCTCCGGCGTCAGGGCTACGCCCCGGTTGGAGCGCACAAACAGCGGACACCCCAGCTCCTGCTCCAGATTGTTCATGCAGCGGGTTACATTGGGCTGGTTGTTACCCAAAACCGCCGCTGCCCGGGTGAAGCTATGCTGCTGTGCCACATGGTAAAAAATACGGTAGTAATCGTAGGGAACTGCCATAAAATTGTCCTTTCTGCCATATGATATCGGTATGTCTATGATACGAATTATATATTTTACATCTTGCTAAGATAACAGTATAATACCTGCGTCTTAGAATTGCAACTCCCTTTGGAATCTTCGCATTTTCTCTGTATTTCCATACCTCGGAGCTGCAGGAAAGGAGTAACCTATGAAGCATAAAAAGTTTCTGATCGGCTGGATTTTTGTGGTCGCCGTACTGGCTGTTGCCTGTTTTTTGGTTCCTTCCACTGCCAATCAGGAAACCATTCAAGAGGCGATGAAGGATGCCGTGCTCCACGAAACTGGTCGCGTCAGTCTGTTTGGGCTGAAAAACGTCAACCCCGGACTGATTTCCGGCATGGTGGTCACCGCGTTTCTGCTGATTGTCGCCGCTCTCATTCGGATCTTTGTGATCCCGAAATTTCAGTATGTGCCGGGTAAATTTCAGATGCTTCTGGAGCAGGTGGTCGGAATGTTCGACAACCTTGCCAAAAGCAATTCCCCCCACCGCAACGGCTTTCTGGGCTCTTATATCTTTGCCGCAGGCATCTACATCTTTGTTGGAACCCTGTTTGAGCTGTTCGGTGTGCAGGCAGTAAGCATCAGTGGCGCATCCATTACCCTGCCCGCTCCCCTGTCCGATGTCAATGGCGCCATCGCGCTGGGCTGTCTTTCCTATCTGGTTATCCTCTCCGGTGGTATTGCCGGAAACGGCTTTAAGGGCATCGGCAGCACGCTGAAGGAGTTCTCTCTGCCCATCTCCATGAGCTTCCGTCTGTTTGGCGCACTGCTCAGCGGACTGCTGGTAACTGAGCTGATCTACTATTACATCCAACTGAGCTTTGTGCTCCCGGTGATTGTAGCAGTTCTGTTCACGCTGCTCCATGCACTGATTCAGAGCTATGTGCTCACCATGCTCACCGCGCTGTTCTACGGAGAGGTTTCGGAGCCCAGTCCCAAAAAAGTCAAAACGAAAAAGAAACACGCATAACAAAATACATGTTGGAGGTCTTTTAAAATGAAAAAGCTGAACCTTAGAATTCCTGCCCTGCTTCTGGTGGTCATCCTGATTATGGCGTTTGCCATTCCCGCATTTGCAGCCAATAGCTCTAACGCTGCTGCCGCCGGCACCGCCGTTGAGGCCACAGGTGGCCTCAGCAGCACCGCCGCAAAGGCACTGGGCGCCGCAATCGCCATCGGTCTGGCCGCTGCCGGCGGCGCAATCGCCATGGGCGTTGTTGCCGGTAAGGCTGCCGAGGGTATTGCACGTCAGCCCGAGGCACAGGATAAGATCCGTACTACCCTGATGCTGAGCCTGGTATTCATTGAGACTGCTATCATTTATGCACTGCTGGTCGTAATCCTGATTATCTTCGTACTCTAAAGGCAGGTGCCAACCGTGAATATTCCACTTAATATCGACTTTCAGCAGATTCTGCTGCACCTCCTGAACTTTGCGATTCTGGGCGGCGGCTTATATCTGCTGCTCTATAAGCCGGTAAAGCAGTTCATGGATAAGCGTGAGGCTTACTACCGGCAGGAGCATGACGACGCCCAGGCGGATCGTGCTCAGGCAGAGGAATACAAGAAAAACTATGAAGCCCAGCTTCAGGATCTGGAAGCAGAGCTCCAGGAAAAGCGCCAGGACGCCCAGCAGGAGCTGGAGCAGTACCGTCTGGAGCAGCGGAAGGACGCTCAGGCACAGGCAGACAAGCTGGTTGCCGACGCCCATGTGGCTGCCCAGCGGGAGCATGATAAGCTCCTTGCCCAGAGCCAGAAGGAAATCCAGGAGCTTGCCATGACCGCCACCGAAAAGCTGCTGCTCACAAAGCAGGGCGGCGATCCCTACGATCAATTCCTGGACAAAGCAGAGGAGGAGCAGCATGGCTAAGGAAACAACCTCTGTGCTGACCGCTGTTCTTCACGGCAGTAAAGCCCCCACTGAGCAGCAGCTTCAGCGTTTTACTGACTTTCTTACTGCAAAATACCATCAGCCCGTCCAGCTGAGCTTTGAACAAAACGATGCCCTCACCGACGGCTTTATCCTCAATGCCGGTGACGACGTTTACGACTGGAGCCTGGAGGGAAGACTCCGCCAGTTTCGGGAGCGTCTGGAGCAGCTGAAGCCCCAGGCGGAGAAGATCATCCCCCTGATGAAGGAAGCCGTAGAGAACTTCACGCCCGAGGTGCTTGCTCAGGAAACCGGCGAGGTGCTTACCGTGGGCGATGAGATTGCCACTGTCCGCGGTCTTCCTCATGCAGCTTACGGCGAAATTCTGCTTTTCTCTAATGGTGTCAAGGGTATGGTACAGGACCTGAAGCGGGACGAAATCGGCTGCATTCTGTTTGGCGATGGCGACGAAATCTCCGAGGGCAGCATTGTCCGCCGTACCGGTAAAACTGCCGGCATTCCTGTGGGCGACGCTTTTCTGGGTCGTGTCATCAACGCTCTGGGCGAGCCCATTGACGGCGGCAGTGAAATTCCCGCAGAGGGCTACCGTCCCATTGAGAATCCCGCACCCGGTATCATTGACCGCCAGCCGGTCAACACCCCCATGGAAACCGGTCTGCTTGCCATCGACTCCATGTTCCCCATCGGCAGAGGTCAGCGTGAGCTGATTATCGGTGACCGGCAGACCGGCAAAACCGCCGTGGCACTGGACACCATTCTGAACCAGAAGGGCAAGAATGTGGTGTGCATTTACGTTGCCATCGGTCAGAAGTCCTCCTCTGTGGCGCAGATGGTGGAAAACCTCAAGGCACGGGGTGCCATGGACTACACCATCGTGCTTCATGCGCCCGCCAGTTCCTCCGCCTCCATGCAGTATATCGCCCCCTATGCCGGCTGTGCCATGGGCGAATATTTCATGTATCAGGGTCGCGACGTGCTGATTGTCTACGATGATCTCTCCAAGCACGCCATTGCCTACCGTGCACTGAGCCTGCTGCTGGAGCGTTCTCCCGGACGGGAAGCATACCCCGGCGACGTCTTCTATCTGCACTCCCGTCTGCTGGAGCGTTCTGCCCATCTGTCCGATGAGCTGGGCGGCGGCAGCATGACCGCGCTTCCCATTGTAGAAACTCAGGCGGGCGACGTTTCCGCTTATATTCCCACCAACATCATCTCCATCACCGACGGTCAGATCTTCCTGGAAAGCGACCTGTTCTTCTCCGGTCAGCGTCCGGCAGTCAACGTTGGCATCAGCGTATCCCGTGTAGGCGGCGATGCACAGACCAAGGCAATGAAAGCCGCTGCGGGCGCCATACGTCTGGACCTTGCCCAGTACCGGGAGATGGAGGTCTTCACCCAGTTCTCCAGCGATTTGGACGACACCACCAAGCGTCAGCTTCAATACGGTCAGGGTCTGATGCGGTTGCTGCGGCAGGCGCAGTACCATCCCTACAGCCAGCATCAGCAGGTCATTCTTCTGGTTACTTCCCTGAATCACCTGTTCCTGCACGTTCCGGTGGACGAGGTCAATACCGCTGCGGCGCAATTGCTGGAGCATATGGAGCAGAAGGCGCCGGATCTTTGCAGCCGCATTGATTCCACCGGCAAGCTGAGCGATGAGGACCGCGATCAGATCACGACTCTGGCAAAGGCATTCCTGACCGAAGCCTACGCCGGAAAGTGTGGTGCATAATATGGCAAGCACCAAGGAGATCAAGAGCCGCATGGAGAGCGTCAAGGATACTAAAAAGATCACCAACGCCATGTATCTCATCGCCTCCACCAAGCTTCGCCGCGCCCGGTCTGAGCTGGAGCATACCCGTCCCTACTTTGAAGCCCTGCGGGGGGAGATCAAGCGAATCTTCCGTACCGCAGGGGATGTAGACAGCCCATATTTCTACCCCATGGGGCATGAAGAACCTCTGGACGGAACCTATGGCTGTCTGGTCATCACCGCCGATAAGGGTCTGGCAGGCGCTTACAACCAGAATGTGCTGAAAAAAGCAGAAAAATTACTGGCTGAGCACCCGGACACCAAGCTTTATGTGGTAGGCGAATACGGACGGCACTACTTCCAGCAGCACCACATCCCTGTGGAGCACAGCTTTCTCTATACTGCTCAGAACCCTACCATGCAGCGGGCAAGAGAAATCTGCTCCATTCTGCTCAGCGCCTATGAGCGCGGAGAATTGAAAGAAATCTTCGTCATCTATACGGATATGGAAAGCAGTCTATCCTCTGCCGCCCATTCCACTCGGCTGCTGCCTTTCCACCGCTCCTACTTTTCCACCTCAGCAAAGGAGAAGCACGAAAAGGCAGTAACAGCCCCCTTTGAATTTATCCCGTCTGTCACGGCGGTACTGAACAACGTGATGAAATGCTATATCTCGGGCTTTATTTACAGTGCGCTCATCGACAGCTTCTGCTCCGAGCAGAATGCCCGTATGACCGCCATGGATGCAGCCAACCAGAACGCCCAGGAGCTGCTGGATTCCCTTTCGCTCCAGTATAACCGGGTGCGTCAGGCTGCCATTACCCAGGAAATCACCGAGGTATCGGCAGGCGCTAAGGCGCAGCGTGCCCAGCGCAGGAAGGAAGTGTGATACAGATGAAAACAGGTACCATTGTACAGATCTCCGGTCCTGTGGTAGACGTGGAGTTTGCCCCCGGACATTTGCCCAGAATCCGGGAAGCGCTGAGCGTCAAGCTGGAGGGCAAGGAGCATATTATGGAGGTTGCCCAGCATGTGGGCGACAATACGGTTCGGTGCGTCATGCTTTCCGGCAGTGATGGACTGTATCGCGGCATGCAGGTACTTGCCCCCGGAAAAACCATCGAGGTTCCTGTGGGTGAGCAGACCCTGGGCAGAATGTTTAACGTGCTGGGTCAGCCCATCGACGGCGGCGAGCCCATTCCCGAGGATGCCCAGCGCAAGAGCATTTATCGCAATCCGCCGGCATTCTCCGAGCAAAGCCCCGCAGTTGAGATTCTGGAAACCGGCATCAAGGTCATTGATCTGCTGGAGCCCTATCCCAAGGGCGGTAAAATCGGTCTGTTCGGCGGCGCAGGCGTTGGCAAAACCGTGCTGATTCAGGAGCTGATTCACAACGTTGCCATGGAACACGGCGGCTATTCCATCTTCACCGGTGTCGGTGAGAGAAGCCGTGAAGGCAACGATCTCTGGAAGGAAATGCGGGAAAGCGGCGTATCCGATAAAACCGCACTGGTATTCGGTCAGATGAACGAATCCCCCGGTGTCCGTATGCGGGTTGCCCTGTCCGGTTTGACCATGGCAGAGCATTTCCGTGACGAAGAGCATAAGGACGTGCTGCTGTTTATCGACAACATCTTCCGTTTCGTTCAGGCAGGCAGCGAGGTATCCACCCTGCTGGGCCGTATGCCCTCCGCCGTGGGCTATCAGCCTACCCTTGCCAATGAAATGGGCGAGCTGCAGGAGCGCATTACCTCCACCAAGGACGGCTCCGTCACCTCTGTTCAGGCTGTCTATGTGCCCGCCGACGACCTCACCGACCCCGCTACCTCCACCACCTTTGCCCATCTGGACGCCACCACGGTTCTGAGCCGCAAAATCGCCGAGCAGGGCATTTATCCGGCAGTGGATCCTCTGGAGTCCACCTCCCGGATTCTGGAGGCGGATATCGTCGGTCAGGAGCACTACCGCATTGCCCGTCAGGTACAGGAAACCCTCCAGAAGTACAGTGAGCTTCAGGATATCATTGCAATTCTGGGTATGGATGAGCTCAGCGACGAGGACCGGGTTGTGGTAACCCGCGCCCGTAAGCTCCAGCGTTTCCTTGCCCAGCCTACTCATGTTGCCGAAAAGTTCACCGGGATTCCCGGTATTTATGTGCCGCTCAGCGAAACCCTCCGTGGCTTCAAGGCAATTGTAGACGGCGAAATGGACCAGTATCCCGAAGCCGCCTTCTACAACGTGGGTACCATTGACGATGTGGTGGAAAAGGCGAAAAAGCTCGAAGCGGGTGAGCTGTAATGGATCAATTCACCGTTTACATTCTTGCCGCTGACGAGCCCTTTTACGAGGGTCCCTGCGAGTCTCTTTCCGTTCCCACCACCACCGGCATGTATGGCGTGCTTGCCCATCATACCAATGTGATTATGGCAATCGTACCCGGTACCCTTCACTATCGCTGCCCGGGTCAGGAGGAACAGCTGGCTGCCGTGTCCGCAGGTCTTATGAAGGTGGAAAACGGCGAGGTTCTGATTTTGGTGGATTCCGCAGAACGTCCGGAAGAAATCGACGCCAACCGTGCCAAGCGTGCCGCAGACCGCGCCAAGGAAGTGCTGCTCCAGAAAAAGAGCATTCAGGAATACCGTATGGCGCAGTCAAATCTTGCCCGTGCTCTGAGCCGGCTTCAGGTAAAGAGCGCCGCAAATAAGCATTAAAATTAAGGAGGAGATCCCTTTGAAAAAGAAGCACGGGCAGATGTCTGAGGCATTTCTCACCGCTGCCCTACTCTCCACCTCTGGGGGATTGCAGGACGCCTACACCTATATTGCCCGGGGGCAGGTATTTGCCAACGCGCAGACCGGAAACATCGTATTGCTCAGCCAAAACCTGTTTTCCGGCAACTGGGGCAGGGTGCTCCACTACCTCTTTCCGTTGTGCGCCTTTGGTCTGGGCGTTGCAGCAGCCGAGGGAATTCGATGGAAGTTTCAGAAGATTCGTGCCGTTCACTGGCGTCAGCTGGTACTGCTGGTGGAAATTCTTTTGCTGCTGGCAGTGGGTCTGATGCCCCAGTCCCTGAATCTTTTGGCAAACGCGCTGGTTTCCTTTGCCTGCGCCATGCAGGTACAGGCATTCCGGAAGGTAGACGGCTATGCCTTTGCCAGCACCATGTGCATCGGCAATCTCCGCAGCGGCGTAGAATCCCTCATGGCAGGCAGCCGCACCCGAAACCAAAAGCTTCTGGGAAAAGCCGGACACTATTTCTCTGTGATTCTGCTCTTTGCACTGGGAGCAGGAATCGGCGGGTTGCTGATTCCCCACTTTAGCGACAAAACCATCTGGTTTTCCTGCTTGATTCTGACCCTGGGCTTTCTGGTAATGTTCATCCGGGAGGATCTGGAGGAAAATCCGGACATTCAGGCTGCGGAAAACAGCATCCATCAGGAGCTGCGGCAGATTGGTCAGGATCTTCACAAGGAGCTGGATCAAGAGCACGATGCCATTGAGCAGCAGCTGCGGCATTCCCACAAAGAATAAGTATAACGCCCGACAGTCGGTTTCATGCCGATTGTCGGGCGCATTGTTATTTCATAGTCAGGGTATAAAAGTAGACAGCTTTGCTCCCATCGTCCTGTAACTCTCCCAGGCGCATATAGGCAAGCTGCCGCCCAGCGTCTGTTTCCCGCAGGGTTCCGTTTCCGTCCAGAGGGAGATCGTTGTCTCTTCCATAATACAAAAGGGGCTCACTGGAATAGGTGCCGTCTTCGCCAAATTTCACTCCATAGAGTCCATAATAGCCATAGCCAAACAGATCATACTCCGGCAGCAGGGACGGCGCCGGGGTCAGACGCTCCAACCTTCCGTCCTCCGTCTGCCGCTCCAACGGGTCGCCCAGCGCTAAAGTATCCTTATCCACGGTTCGAATCTGATAGTCGCCCTCGCCGGTAAGACCAATGGCAACGGTGCCGTCATAGGTCTTCGCCAGACAGACGCCCTGAGCATATGCCACATCGAACACATCCAATTCCGTAAGCAGCGTTCCATCCTGGTCAAATACCAGCAGATTCTCATTGGCTGCCGCCACATAGACCCGCCCCTGATCGTCGCAAATCAGCTCCGGCTTAAAAAACTCCATTTTCTCCGCTGGGAGCCAGCCCAGAGTTTCCTCCGAATCCCTGGCATATTGGCTGGACTTGGGGCAGATGGCGTTGGCAATACGTACCTGCTCCTGACTGTACTGGGACAAATCAATCCGGAATTGCTCCTGAAAGTTCCCGTCGGTTTTTACCAGCCAGCAGGGATTGGGGGTATAGTTGGTCGTGGTTCCGCCAAAGGTTAATGGGGTAAACGCCATCCAATAGCCCCCATCCGGTGCGGGGCCCATGGTGTAAAGGTGCCAGCCCTCCCCCAGGGGCAGCGTAATTTTCTCCGTCTCCTTCGTCTCAGGATCAAAGGCATAGAGCGGCACCTCCCGGCTGGCGTCGTCCATCAGCTCCTGCACACCGGCAGTGTAGAAAAAACGCTCATCCGCGCAGAAAAACCATAAAAAGCCCATATCCCAGCTGGCGTTTACCGTTTCCACCTGATAGGCATCCGGCTTTAGCACCGCATCCGGCAAATTTTCCTCCACATGGTTTCTCCCGCCGCAGGCGCACAGTCCTGCCATTAGAATGCCGCTGAGTCCCGCTGCTACGAATCTGTGCCACTTCATCATTTCCGTCCCCTTCCGTTTATTTTCTCCATCCTATCATATCAGGCCCAGAGATGCAATACTAAGGAACCATGTTTGTAACTTATAATAATTTTGTATTTATATTATTGGGTAATCTTACTTACCTAATTGATATAGCAAAGGGACCGCACTGCGGTCCCTTGAAATCAAAGCAAAATCTGAATCCGTTCCTGTCCCCAATAGACCTCCCGGATGCAGGAAAACAGCAGCTCGTCCATGGGCTGGCGCTGGGGCTTGGTCAGGCAGCAGCACACCCGATCCGGCGGCGGCTGAATCAAATGAGAGCAGCTGAGCTCCACCTGCTTCCGAATATAATCTGCCACAGAAACCGGCACCACCGCCCAATATTCCCCGCGGGACAGCATATAGGCAAGGAACGCCGTGGAATCCACCTGCAAATGGGGGCGGGGCATCCGGAACCAGTACCGGTGCCAACGATCAAAGCCCGGCGTCCAGTTCATATAGATTTCCTTTGCGCCGTCCAGAATTTCCGGCGTCACATCCTCCGGCAGCTTCATATTCGGGTCAGACAGTACCACGAACTTTTCGCTGCTGAGATTCACCGTGTCAATATTTTTCGAATACCTGGCGTCGGAAATAAACGCAATGTCCGCCTGCCCCCGCTCCATATAGAGATAGGCTTCCGCAGAATGCAGACTCAGCATCCGAACATCCACCTCGGGATTCCGCTGCGCCAAAAGATGCAGCACCGGCGGCAGCAAACATACCTCAATGCTGTCGTTGGTGGCAACGGTATAGCTTTTACGGCTGAGCCGGGCGGGAATCTCCTGGGCTTCATTCCAAATGCCCATCCACTGGGTTGCCAGTGACACAAACTGCTCCCCCTGCGCCGTCAGGGTCGCCTTTCGAACCCCGGGACTGCGCTGAAGCAGCGGATACCCCAGCTCCTGCTCCAGGGACTGGATTCTGCGGCTCAGTGCCGGCTGGGTAATGTACAGATTTTTTGCTGCGGCGCTGAGGCTTCCCGCCTGCACCACTGCAAGAAACGATTCCAGTTCAGTTCTCGTCATATGCTTCCCTCAAAATATAATGATAGATTATATTATATCCGGAATTTCGGCATTTTACAATCATCTTCCTGCAAAATATAATGGCTTCGTATATATTCCCCAAAAATGAGAGGTCCCATTTATGAAGCATCGCTGGTTTTTCCTGATTTTATTACAGAGCATCATCTACGGCTTTGGGGATCCCATCTCCAAGCTGATGTATCGTGAGATTACCGTATCCGCCTGTCTTTCCCTTCGTTTTACTCTGGCGGCAGCGGTTTTATTGTGCTTTTACCACAAACCCCTTTGGTCCGATCTCCGCAAAACGCCTATTCTTCACTGGCTTCCCGCCGCAGCCCCCAGCCGTAAAAGCCCGTTGACACTTTTCCTTGCACATCCGGAAGTCTTGTGGTATGGTTATTCTTGGCGGAAAATCGCCATTATTCCCGCAGGAAAAGGAAGTATTTTATGAAATCCCCCTATTTTGCCCGGGATCGGGTCTTTTACCATACGCTCTTTCGGCTGATTCTGGTGGTATCCCTTCAGAATATTCTTGCCTACTCCGTCAACGTGGCAGACAATATTATGCTGGGCAGCTACAGTCAGGCAGCCCTGTCCGGCGCTGCTACGGTCAATCAGATACAATTCCTGGTGCAGCAGATCACCATTGCCATGGGCGACGCCATGGTAATGCTCAACGCCCAATATCGCGGCAAAGGCGACGCGGACCCCATTCGCCGCATTACCGGTATTACGCTGAAAACCGGTCTGGTTTTCGGTATCTTTGTGCTGCTGCTTACGGCGCTGTTCCCCCATCGGCTGCTGGCACTGTTCACCTCGGATCCGGAAATCATTGAAGCCGGTGTGGAATATCTGTCCATTCTGAAATACTCCTATCTGTTCTACATTCTCACCACCATTCTCATTGCATTTCTCCGCAGTCTTGAGGTGGTTACCATCTCCTTTGCCGTCAGTCTGATGAGTCTGATTGTCAACGTTGCCATCAACTATACGCTGATTTTCGGTCATTTCGGGCTTCCGGAGCTTGGACTAAGGGGCGCTGCCATCGGTACGCTCACCGCTCGGATTTTGGAGCTTGCGGTGGTGCTATGCTATGTCCTGCTCCGGGAGAAAACCGTTCGGCTCTTCTCCCAGAATCCCTTCCGCCGTTCCAGGGTCCTTGCCCAGGATTATCGCAAGGTTGCCGTTCCGGTGGTGCTGACCAATCTGCTTTGGAGTCTTGCCACGCCCATTCAGACCGGCATTCTGGGGCACCTGTCCTCCGACGCCATTGCCGCCAACTCCGTATCCACCACCATGTTCCAGTACCTCAAGGTTGTTACGGTAAGTCAGGCGTCTGCAACCTCCGTCTCCATTGGCAAAATGGTGGGTGAGGGTCACGGAAGCCGGGATTATCTTCGCCCCTATGTTCGCTCCCTCCAAATTCTCTTTCTGGTGATGGGGCTGATCTTGGGCGGCATTCTGCTGGCAATCCGTCAGCCGCTGCTGGGTCTGTATGCCCTGAGCCCCTCCGCCATGGCTCTGGCGGATCAGCTGCTGATTCTTATGGTCATCATCTTTATCGGTATGGCGTATCAGATGCCGGTATCCGTGGGCATTATCCGCGGCGGCGGCGAAACAAAGTTCAACATGTATATGAATCTGATCTCCACCTGGGCAATTGTCATGCCCCTGAGCTTTGCGGCGGCATTTTGGTGGAAGCTGCCGGTATTTTGGGTGGTGCTGTGCCTCAACAGCGACCAGCTGTTTAAATGCATTCCCGTGGCGATCTACGCAAACAGCTACCGCTGGATTCATGTGCTCACCCGGAAAAACCAGGAAGCATAAAAACCGTCGTAATCCTGTTATCATCAATAAGGCAACACCGCACCTTCCTGCAATAGGACGGTGCGGTGTTGCTTTCTGTAATACTATTCTACACAGATTTGCAGATATTTCCCCGGTTTTTCTTTCCTTTCGCCCTGTGTCGTGATACAATGAACACCGGAAAATACAAAAGGGCAACACCGCACAAATTGGCGGTATCGCCTTAGAATCGGAGCAACGGTATGAACGAGGACCGAAATGAATTTATTCATCAACTACATATAAAATATTACCGGCGTCTGATTCGCACCGCTTATCGTGAAACCGGAGATATGGAAACCGCTGCCGATCTGGTGCAGGAGGTTTTTGTGCTTGCAACGCTGCAATACGACAGTCTCCGTACCTACGATGCACCGGAAGCGTGGCTGCTCCTGACCCTGCATTACCAGGTGTTAAACGTCTGGTCGCCCGCCACAACGAGGTGCCTTATCCGGAGGAGCTTCCAGCCACCGATACCGGCAACGATCTCAGCGAGCTTTTGCCCGCTGGGCTATCGCAGGAAGATCAGGACATCATTCGCATGAAATATGAAATGGGGCTGGATCACACAGAAATCGCCAACCGGCTGGGAGTTTCGGAAACCGCTTGCAGGTCCCGATTGTCCCGTGCTTTGAGCCGCTGTAAAAAATTGTTGAATAATTCTCAGGACACTGCCACAAAATCCTGATGTGACGACACTACTATAATAGAGAAAGGAGGCAGCCGCATGCAAACAAATCCCGAACACTCGTCATCCGCCCCTGTTTTTGCTTCCACTGACCTGTCCTGCCATTTCGCTCAGATGTCTGCAAGTGAAATTGCCCAGGAGCTGGAGCAGGTGCTGGATACCATGACCGCCGAAACCTATGATGGCTCCCTGATTGATGCATATTTAGACGAATTGGACCGCCGCAGCCCTATGCCGGAGCCTCCCACGGAGGAAGCTGCATGGACCGCTTTTCAGAAGCATGTCGGTGCGCTTTCTCCGGAAGATGCCGCTTGTACT
>CAJKNS010000014.1 GCA_905201305.1 uncultured Eubacteriales bacterium | reverse complement strand
ATTTGTGAGGGAAAAGGACCGTCAAAGCCCGTAGACGCAATTGTGCGGTGTTGCCCTAATTCGGTACGAATGGTAAATTCGTTGGGAAGATTATAGATTGCTTTTTTCAAAAATGCTGGAAAAAAATATTCGTTCTTTTCATAATAACAGATATGGTCCACATCTTTCGAAAAAACGCCATCGCGAACGATACTGCGTTTATGGAGCTAATTTTATGTGTTTCCAGTTGCCTGCTCGATAGTAAATCAGCTGCATAACGATTTGGACCAGAGAGGCCGTCGGTGCGGCAATGCCAATGAGCAGCAAGCTGGTATTCGGAAGAATGCTGAACAAATAAACCAGCGGCACCCGAACCAAAAACGTGGAAAGAACGCAGTTGAGCATGGTGAAGGTGGTCTTGCCATAGCCGGAGAAAAATCCGTTGAAGCAAAATACAAAGGATACCATCAGAATATCCAGCGAATAAGTGCGCAGATAGAGAATGCAGTTGGACACAACGTCGCGGTCACTGCTAAACAGTCTGGAGACAGCACCGGGGAAACACTCAATCAGTCCGGTAAAGACTCCGGTCACAACGAGACAGAGCAAAATAGAGAGCTTTAAGCCAGATTTCGTCCGCTCCAGCTCACCGGCGCCCACATTTTGCGCTGTGAATGCGGACAGCGCTGAGAGAAAGGCGATGGGAATCAGCATACCAAAGCCGATAATGCGCTCTACCACGCCCACTGCGGCAGACTGTGTCAAGCCCATGTGATTGACGATGGCTGTAATCATGACGAAGGATAGATTCACCAGCACATCCTGTGCAGCCAGAGGACTGCCAAGGTGGAGCACCTGCCCCATGATTGCAGGCTGCGCTTTCCGAGGACTGCAGGAAAATGGGAACGGCAGTGTCCCACGAAGGAGAAACAGCAGCGCCAGAAGACATGCAACTGCTTGAGAAAGCATGGTTGCCAGTGCGGCGCCGACGGCGCCCATTCGAAATCCGCCAACCAGCAGCAAATCTCCAAAAATATTGAGAATACAGGAGCATCCCACAAAATACATGGGCCGCTTGGAATCCCCCAGCCCCCGAAGAATTGCAGAAATACCGTTATATCCTGCGATAAAAAGGATCCCCAGGCTGGTAATGCGCAGATAATCCTGAGCCGGTAGGACTGCCGCTGCCGGGACCTGCATGATGGATATGATGAAATGGTTCCCTGCGAGAAAGCCCGCTGTGAGCAGAATACCAAGACCCAGGCAAAGAGCCAGAAGCGCCTGCGCCACGGAACTGACGGAGGAATAGCGTTTTGCCCCTACGTGCTGCCCAATTAAAACGGTTCCGCCGGCGGCAATCCCGGAAATCAGACCAGTGATGAGCTGCATGATTTGACCGGAGGTGTTGACTGCTGAAATGGCTGCGGCATCGGCAAATTGCCCTACGATTATCATGTCGACAACCGAGTAAAGAAATTGCAGAATGGATGCGCCCAAAAACGGCAGCACAAATCTGAGCAAAACTTTTGAGATTGATCCTTGTGTAAGATCCTGTTCCATGTGGGTTCCTCCTGTTTGCGGGATGTTTAATGATGATCCGGTGGCGGCATCTTCGGGCGATTTTGCTCCATTTCTGCAATTTGTTCCGGGGTATAGAGGCAGAATGGAAGATTGCCCCGTTCCCGATGGGTTGCAACACAGGCACAGCAGCGACCGTGATTTTTGCAGCCGACATTGCGGCAGGCGCAGGGTCTTTGATTTTCACATGACATGGAGTTCACCCTCTATTCATGATGATACTTCCTACCAAAAAATAATGAATTATTCAGCAGGAATCCTCGCTTTTATAAAAATATTTCAAATTAACACTAATATTTAAGCAAAAATACTCCAAAACGTCAAGATGAAAATGAAGCAGCGGGTCCGCCGTGAATCTCGGCGTAGCCGAGTCCCCATACCACAGGCATTCCCTTCGGTCACAGGGCGGATTCATTCCGCCCGAAGGTGTTAAATAGAAATATATCCCCATGGAACATGGTTCCATGGGGATGGAGCTGATGGTGGGAATCGAACCCACAACCTTCTCATTACGAGTGAGATGCTCTGCCATTGAGCCACATCAGCAATTTAGCCTTTCTATTTTATCATGAATCCGTTTACTCGTCAAGTGGTGGACGATGAAAACCTGCAAATGACGGAACACGAATGCAGTTATGCAGAATAGAAAAACGTCACCAAACGTGAAAAAGCTACAGAAGTTTACATAAATATTACTGCAATGGGATTGGGCAAAAGTTATCCACACTTTCCACAGAGTTTTCCACAGTTATTCACAGGCTTAATCCCTCTAATTTCGGGTTTTCCAGATTATCCACAGCGTTATCCACAAGAGTTTTGCACGTCCTTGTGAGGAATCGGAGTTGACATAAAAATTAATCAAAAATCTTGTCAAGTAAAATATTCCCAGAATTCAAGAATATTTTCTTTCAAATCCCACGATTTTCTGCTGCAAACCCGTTGAAAAATACAAATAAAGGAAGAATCAAAAATTATTTCCTAATATAGCTGCCGCGTTCTGCGGGGAGAGACGCGACTGCGTTCAGTTCCTGACCGGCAATATGCCCTGCCTGGTATTCGTAGTAGCCCTGGCAAGCAATCATGGCACCGTTATCGCCGCAAAGAGAAAGCGGCGGCATATAGAGCTTTGCGCCGACTTTTCCACATTCCTGTTCAAACGCCCGACGAATATGGGAATTTGCCGCAACACCGCCGGCAATGGCTAGTTTACCATAACCGGTTTCCTTTAGTGCTTCCATGGTTCGGGGTACCAGAGTATCCTGAACGGCGGAAACAAAGCTGGCGCAGAGATCCGGGAGATTCAGCTCCTCCCCCTTTTGCTGGGCATTGTGGATAATGTTCAGTGCGGCGGTCTTCAAGCCGGAAAAGCTCATATCCAATGGTGCACCGTCCACCTTGGAACGTGGCAGATGGTAGGCGTTTGGATTGCCGGTCATGCTCTTTTCGTCCAGGGCTTTTCCACCGGGATAGGGCATGCCCAACACCCGGGCAACCTTATCAAAGCACTCCCCTGCGGCATCGTCACGGGTGGAGCCGAGAATTCGGGTGTCGGTATAGTCCCGAACATCCAGAATCAACGTATTGCCGCCGGAAACGCTCAGGCATACAAAGGGAGGCTCCAGCTCGGGAAATGCAATATAGTTGGCGGCAATGTGACCGCGAATATGATGCACCGGAACGATGGGAATATCCAGTGCCAGGGCTGCTGCTTTTGCGAAGTTCACGCCCACCAGGAGCGCGCCAATCAGACCTGGCGCATAGGTGACGGCAATGGCATCCAGCTGCTGCCGGGTGACGCCAGCCTGGCTCAGTGCCTGATCTGCCAGTCCCGTAATGGCTTCAATATGCTTTCGGGACGCAATTTCCGGCACGACACCACCGTAGATGGTGTGCATATCAATCTGGCTCAGCACGCAGTTGGATAAAATCTCCCTGCCGTCCCGGGATATTGCCAGAGCGGTTTCATCACAGGAGCTTTCAATCCCCAATATCAGCATTTGGGTTCCTCCTCAAAGTATTTTGTCAGAAGCAGCGCGTCTTCTGTGGGTTTTTGATAGTATTTTGGTCTGCGTCCCACCTGCTGAAAGCCTTGAGACGTGTAAAGCGCCAGCGCAGAGGCGTTGGACGGACGAACCTCCAGGGTAATCCACTTTAAATGCAGAGCTTTGAGCTGCGACTCCATATGGGAAAGCAGCTGTTTTGCAACTCCTTTCCCACGAAAATCCGGAGAAGTGGCAATGGACATGATATCCGCGCCGTCGGGACCATATTGAATGCCCAGATAGCCTGCCAAAGCTCCGTTTTCCATAGCAGTAATCCAGATTGCCCAGGGATTTTTCAATTCGGATATCAAATCCTTATGGCTCCAGGGCGTGGAAAAGCATTGGGATTCCAGCCCGGCAACAGCATCCACTGTTTGATCGGTCATATTTTCAATAATCATTGTGTTTTTTCCTGGAAAAACTCAATTTCCTCCCCTACCGGACCAATGCAAAAGGCAATTCTTGCGGGAAAAGCCGGATTGGAGGCAATGACAATGTCCTTGGGCTCCACCGTAATAGCATAGCCTGCCTTGCGCACTGCTGCAATGCAGTCGTCTACACGGTCTGTCCGCAGGGCAAAGTGACGAATGGCGCCCTGGGGCAGCGGGTCGCCGGATGCAAAAATCTCTAACAGTCCATCCCCAGTGGAAAGCATGGCGCCGGCAGTGTCACCCTCTCCCCAACTGCGAACCGGTTCCAGCTCCAATGTATTCTGATAAAAATCCAGTGTTTTTTTATATTCGGCAGTTCCGTTGCATTTCAGTGCCACGTGATGAATGCCGCTGATCAAAGCTCCCATGGTTGCTCCTCGATTCTTTGATATACATTATAATATAGATGGCTATCCCTTGAGATGGTTAATGCCCAGCCGCTTTTTCGCCACGTCAGGCTGCTCCGGCAAAAGCTGACCAAAATATTCGTGAAGCTCCTGCCCCAGCTTCTCAAAGTAATGAATGGTATAGTGATAAAGCCGCGCGGTATTTGCCTGGAAAATGCGATCCCGCCTTTTTGCGATGGATAACAGACGCTTTAGTTCCACATCAGTTGTCCGCAGCACTGCCAATCGGCTCATATTCTTTCGGTAAATCAGGTTGGCAGGCACCAGTGCGACTCCCAAATTGCTCCGGAGGGCATCGTCGATCAGGTCGCCTTCATTGCTGTGCAGCAGAATTTTCGGCTCAAAGCCAGCCATACCACAGAGCACGCGAACAATCTTCTGATCAAAGCTGGCTTCGTCCACCAGAAAATAGTCGTCCTTTAAGTCTGCAAGACGAATATATTTTTTATCCGCCAGCGGATGCTCCTGACTGACCACAACGAAAATATCCTCGTCCATGAGCTTAATCTGCTCAATTTCGCTGTTTTCAATGGTAATGGGCGTTACGGCAAAGTCCAGCTTACCGGACAGCAGCTCACTTTCCAGAATGTGCTCCTGGTAGAGATACTGATTGATCTGGATGAGGTCGCCGGACAGCAGAAAGTTGTAAATGAGCTCCTGTAATACCCCTGCAACAGGCGAAGCAATGGAAACCATTTCGCCGGAGGACTCTTTCAGCTCCTCCAGCTTTTTTTCTCCGGATTCCAGCACCTGAAACGCCGAGGACACATATTCATAGTAAACTCGACCCATGGAAGAAAGGCTGATGCGACCTTTTCTGCGCTCAAACAGGGTAACGTCCAGGCTTTTCTCCAGCTTTGCAATGGCTTTGCTCAGTGCCGGCTGGGAAATGTAGAGCAGCTCCGCCGCCTTTGTGATGTTTTCCTGCTCCGCTACGGTTTTGAAGTAGTATAGTAAGGACAGCTCCAAGGTCCATCCCTCCTTTCTTTGGGTAACCCAGCACAAATGTGTCTGCGGTATCTGACGGATCATTTTCGCCGGACTCGCTTGCTGATTTGTGTGGCCTTGCCCTGCTATTTTACCAAAAGATATGCACCGGGTCAAGAATATGACCGGATATGTTTCACGTGAAACCTTGTGGCATTTGAATGGATGTTTCACGTGAAACTTCTTGCATTGTGATACGCTAGTTGTTATAATAATGAATACCGATATTTTAGAGAAAATCCACAGCTGGAGAGAGGAGACTGGAAGCATGGTTTTGTCACTGGTCAACCAAAAAGGCGGCGTAGGCAAAACAACAACGGCAGTGAGCCTGACTGCGGCAATGCATGCCCTGGGAAAACGGGTGCTGTTGTGTGATTTTGATCCCCAGGCAAATGCCACCTCTGGGCTTGGCGTGGAAAAAACGGATGTTGCCAGCTCCATCTATGATGTCATTATCAATGGCGTCCCTGCAATGGATGCGGTGATTACCACCGAGTACGGTGATTTAATTCCATCCGGCGCTGCATTGGCTGGTGCAGGCATTGAACTGGTGAGCCTGGATCGCCGGGAGTTCCGCCTGAGAGATGCGTTGGAGCCGCTGAAGAAGGAGTATGACTATATCTTCATTGATTGCCCCCCCTCCTTGGAGCTGTTAACCCTCAATGCCCTGTGCGCGGCGGATCAGGTGATTGTTCCGGTACAGTGCGAGTACTATGCGCTGGAGGGACTCAGCGATTTGATGGGTACCCTGCGTGCCGTCAAACGCACCTATCAGCCGAATATCGGCATTTTTGGCTTGGTGCTGACCATGTACGATGGCCGAACCAATCTCAGTATGCAGGTGGCACAGGAGGTACGGCGGCATTTTCCGGGCAAGGTGTTCGCATCGGTAATTCCCAGAAATGTTCGGCTTAGTGAAGCACCCAGCCATGGCATGCCCATTACGTCATATGATAAGTTTAGCCGCGGCGCGGAAAGCTATCAGAGCCTTGCAAAGGAAATCATTCAGAAATCAGTTTGAAACAGAGCATAGACGGACAGAACAGAAATGTTTCACGTGAAACGTCCGAAAATGCGATTCATAAGATAAAGGAGCGGTTCTATGGCAAAATCAAGCCAAAAAGGACTTGGAAAAGGGCTTGGCGCCCTGTTTGCAGAGCCGGCAATTGCGGAGGAGCCTCAGAAGCAGTCCAATGTGCTGCCCATTCAAAAGCTGGAGCCCAATCGATCACAGCCCCGGCAAGACTTTGACGAGGAAGCACTTGGAGCATTGGCTGCCTCCATTGCCGACCATGGACTGATTCAGCCCATAGCGGTTCGTCCCCTGTCAAACGGATATTATCAGATCATTGCCGGAGAACGGCGGTGGCGGGCATCCCGATTGGCTGGACTGAAAGAGGTGCCGGTGACCATTCTGGAGGCGGACGATCAGACCGCAGCAGAGCTTACGCTCATTGAAAACCTTCAGCGGGAAGACCTGAACCCCATGGAAGAAGCAAGGGGCTATGCGGCATTGATCTCCGACTTTGGCATGAGTCAGGAGGAGACGGCAAAAAGCGTTGGAAAAGCGAGAACCACCGTGACCAATGCACTGCGCCTGCTCAATCTTCCAAAGTCCATTGTATCTCTGGTGGAGGACGGCAGCCTGTCAGCAGGTCATGCCCGGGCGCTGCTTCCTCTTCCCTCAGAAACCATGCAGAAGGAAGCGGCACAGCGAATCCTGGACCAGCAGCTATCCGTTCGTCAGACGGAAGCAATGGTCAAACGGCTGATGAAGCCCCAGGAGGAACCAGAGCCGGAAAATGTATTAAAGGTAGATTATTATCGGGAATGCGAGAAAACGCTGAGTAAATCCCTTGGTCGCGGGGTAAAAATTCACCCGGGCAAGAAAAAAGGCGTTTTTCAGCTGGAATACTACGGTGAAGACGATCTCCAGCAGCTCATGGAAGCGCTGGAGCACTTAAGAGACAAATAAATTACGAGGTGGAAAGACATGCTTGACATTAAATTTATCCGGGAGAATCCCGACGTTGTAAAGGAAAATATCAAAAAGAAGTTCCAGGACGAGAAGCTGCCCCTGGTGGACAAGGTCATTGAGCTGGACGCCGAGAACCGCGCTGCCATTTCCGAGGCACAGGAGCTGCGGACTGCCCGGAACACCCTGTCTAAGCAGATTGGCAAGCTCATGGGCATGGCAAAGAAGGATCCCAGCAAGCTGGAGGAAGCCGAAGCAGTCAAGGCACAGGTTAAGGCTGACGCAGATCGTTTGGCAGAACTGGAAAAGAAAGAGGACGAGCTGGCAGCGGAAATCCACAAGATTATGCTGGTGATTCCCAATATCATCGATCCTTCCGTGCCCATTGGTCCCGACGATAGCTATAACGTTGAGGTTCAGCGGTTTGGCGAGCCCAAGGTGCCCGATTACCCCGTTCCCTACCATACTGAGATTATGGAGAGCTTTGACGGCATTGATCTGGATTCCGCAGGTCGCGTTTCCGGCAGCGGCTTCTATTACCTGCTGGGCGATATTGCGCGGCTCCATGAGGCTGTGCTGGCGTATGCCCGTGATTTCATGATTGACAAGGGCTTTACCTATGTGATTCCTCCCTTTATGATCCACGGCAACGTGGTAGAGGGCGTTATGAGCCAGACCGATATGGATGCCATGATGTATAAGATCGAGGGCGAGGACCTGTACCTGATCGGTACCTCCGAGCATTCCATGATTGGCCGCTTTATTGACCAGATTCTTCCCGCAGAGCAGCTGCCCCTGACCCTGACCTCCTATTCCCCCTGCTTCCGAAAGGAGAAGGGCTCCCACGGCATTGAGGAGCGCGGCATTTACCGGATTCATCAGTTTGAAAAGCAGGAGATGATCGTGGTCTGCAAGCCCGAGGACAGCAAGGATTGGTACGAAAAGCTGTGGAAGCTGTCTGTTGAGCTGTTCCGGTCCATGGATATTCCTGTTCGTCAGCTGGAATGCTGCTCCGGCGATCTGGCGGATTTGAAGGTGAAGTCCTGCGATATCGAGGCGTGGAGCCCCCGTCAGCAGAAGTATTTTGAGGTTTGCTCCTGCTCCAATCTGGGCGATGCACAGGCGCGCCGTCTGAAGATCCGTTATAAGGACGAAAACGGCAAGATGCAGCTGGCGCATACTCTGAACAACACCTGCGTGGCGCCTCCCAGAATGCTCATTGCATTCCTGGAGAACAACCTTCAGGAGGATGGCACGGTGCTGATTCCTGAGGTCATTCGTCCCTACATGGGCGGCAAGGAAAAGCTGGTACCCAAGAAGAAGTAAAAAATAGGAGGAAAATCCCCATGAAAAAGTCTGGATGGATCTCTGAGTTTAAAACCTTTATTATGCGCGGCAACGTGCTGGACATGGCAGTTGGCGTAGTCATCGGTTCTGCATTCACTGCAATCGTCACCTCCGTGGTAGAAAACCTGCTGACCCCTATTATTGCACTGATTTTGGGCAAAACGGATTTTTCTGGAATTGTCGTGGGGCCCTTTGGCATTGGCGCGGTCATCAACGCCATTGTCACCTTCCTGATTACTGCATTTGTGGTGTTCTGGATTGTAAAGGTAGTCAACCGGCTGGCACCCAAGAAGGAGGAAGTTCCGGAGGAGCCCAAAGGCCCCACCACGGAAGAGCTGCTCATCGAAATCCGGGACCTGTTAAAGGAAAAGTAATCTATGGATATTAAATTCCCCAAGGAAGAAAACCCGTTTCCCAGAACCATGGCGGTGGCGGTGTTTGCGGTGATTGTTGCGTTTTTAATCGGCATGTTTCTGGGCAATGCACTGGGCGCGCTGTTTGGAACCGATGAATCTGTCATCAACACCACCACCTACACGGACTATATGAGTGCGGCAAAAACCGTGTTCTCCGATGTCAATCAGCTGGATTCCTATATGGACACCGCACTGGATCTTCGCAACATGAACGGGCTTCGGCTCTACGGCAGCAAGAATGGCGACAAGATGCTGGCATGGTACGACGGTAGATACCAGGATATTTCGGAGCTGTTTGCAGATGACACGGAAATTCAGCGTTCTCTGATTCAGCTGATGAACACTTCAGACGCGCTCTATGGCGTGGAAACCTCCGGCGGCGCTGCGATTACGGATTTGCGGCTGTGGAATATCGCCGTGGAGGACAATGTGGTATACTATTACCTGTATTACGATGAGGCAGGCTATGTGGGCATTGCCTATGACGATACGGAGACGGTATTGACGGACCAGAAGAATTCCACCGTAGCCCTGACCAAGAACAAGGCGGGAGAGCAGGGCATGTGGTATATCACCTACTATTTGGAGGACTGACGTGAAGGACAATTTGATTCTCATTGGTATGCCCGGAGCAGGCAAAAGCACCATCGGCGTCATTCTGGCAAAGACCCTTGCCATGGACTTTGTAGACGGCGATCTGGAGATTTGCAAGGACACCGGGAAAACCCTACAGGAGATTTTGGACAATGAGGGCAAGGAAGCCTTCCTGGACATTGAAAACCGCGTGATTTGCGGGCTCCATCCCCACCATACCGTGGTGGCAACCGGCGGCTCGGTTCCGCTGGAGCCGGAAGCCATGGGGCATATGAAGGACATCGGCACGGTGATCTACTTAAAGGTGGAGTTGGAAGAGCTGCGGGCGCGGCTCAGCAACATCAAAACCCGTGGCATTGCGTTCGGTCCCGGCGAGAGTCTGGATACCCTTTATGCGCAGCGGGTGCCCATTTATGAAAGCTGGGCGGAGATCACCATTGAAGCGGATCCCAATCGCAACGACATTGAAAACATGGTGGACCAGATTGTTGCGGCACTGGAGCAGAGAAAACAGTCATGCTGACCTTAATTGTCACCGGAAAGCTGAAGGAGCCATTTTACCGGCAGGCATGCGCGGAATATGAAAAGCGGCTGAAGGCATATGGCGGCATCCAGATCATTGAGCTTCCGGAGGTCCATCTGCCGGACAACCCGTCCCGGGCACAGATTGACGCAGCGCTGAAAAAGGAAGCGGATGCAGTGCGGCAAAAGCTGCCGAAAAATGCCTGGCTGTGCATTTTTACCCCGGAGGGGAAGCTCTTATCCTCCGAGCAGCTGGCGGAGAAGCTGGATCAGGTGCGATTGGGCGGAAAATCCGAGCTGGTATTCCTGATGGGCTCCTCCTTTGGTATTGACAGCAGTCTGAAAGCCCAGGGGGATTTTCGGCTGAGCATCAGCCCCATGACGTTCCCCCATCATCTCTGTCGGGTGATGGTATTGGAGCAGCTGTATCGGGCGGAAAGCATTCTTGCCGGAAGCCGGTATCATAAATAAGTGTTGAAAACGTCCTTCCGAATTGGAAGGACGTTTTTTATGGAAAAAGAAAAAATGCTTGATTTTTTTAAAAGTCTCTGATAAAATAAACTGGTTTGCCAGTTATCCACCACACCATGGAAGGAGAAACGACTATGCATTATGATGTAGCGATTATTGGCGCCGGCGAGGCAGGCGTATTTGCTGGATATGAGCTGATGAAGCTGCGCCCGGAGCTGAGCGTTCTGGTTTTGGAGCAGGGCGCCGATATTTATTCCCGCCAGTGTCCCATTGTCACCGGAAAGGTGAAGTCCTGCATTGGCTGCAAGCCCTGCGCCATTATGGCAGGCTTTGGCGGCGCCGGTGCATTTTCTGACGGTAAGTACAACTTTACCACCCAGTTTGGCGGCTGGCTCACGGACTATATGGACGGGAAAGAACTGATGGACCTCATTGACTATGTGGATTCCATCAATGTGGAGCACGGCGCCACCAAGGATGTGTTCTCCACCGAAACCCCCGAAGCGCGTGCCATTGAGGTTCAGGCACTGCACCATGACCTGCATCTGCTGGGGGCTCGCTGCAAGCACCTTGGCACTGAGAACAACCTGAAAATCCTCCAGTGTATCTATGAGCACATGAAGGACCATGTGGAGTTCCGTTTCCACGCTCCCGTTCGCACCATTGCCCGGGACGACAACGGCGAATATACCCTGACTTTGGACGATGACACCATCACCTGCAAATACCTGGTGGCAGCACCCGGCCGCAGCGGCGCAGAGTGGTTCTGCGAGGAGTGCAAAAAGCTGAAGCTGCCGCTCATTAACAACCAGGTGGATTTGGGCGTTCGGGTAGAGCTTCCTGCAAAGGTGTTTGAGCATATCACCAGCGTTGTCTATGAGTCCAAGCTGGTTTATCGGACCAAGCAGTATAACGACCAGGTGCGTACCTTCTGCATGAATCCCTATGGTCATGTGGTATCCGAGAATGTAGACGGTCTGATTACGGTCAACGGTCATTCCTACTCCGATCCCGCTCTGCGCAGCGAAAACACCAACTTTGCACTGCTGGTTTCCAACCGCTTTACCTCTCCCTTTAAGGAGCCCTATACCTATGGCAAGCACATTGCATCTCTCAGCAATATGCTGGGCGGCGGCGTACTGGTCCAGCGGTTTGGTGACCTGATTAAGGGCGTTCGTACCAATGAGCATCGTCTGGGCAAGAGCTTTACCAAGCCTACCCTGAATGCAACCCCCGGTGATCTGAGTCTGGTACTGCCCAAGCGGCATATGGACAACATCATTGAGATGATCTATGCTCTGGACAAGCTGGCGCCCGGCACCGCAAACCAGGATACTCTGCTCTATGGCGTGGAGGTCAAGTTCTATTCCGCACGGCTCCAGCTGTCCGGTGAACTGGAAACTCCTCTTGAGAATATGTTTGCCATTGGCGACGGCGCAGGTATCACCCGCGGACTTGCCCAGGCTGGCGCATCCGGCGTCCATGTGGCAAGAACCATTGCCAAGCGTGAGAGCAAGTAAAAAAAAGAATCCCTGCTTCCGGCTGGAAGCAGGGATTTGCATATCTTTGCAAATTATTGTGGGGCTTCGTCTCGCTTCAAAAGGAGCTGCCGTTTTTTCCAGGCGCCGGAGTAATAATAGACGCCTGCCATAATGGTAGTCACGAATCCAGCCAGTGCATTGCCCAGCCAGAAGCCGGAAAGCCCCATGGTGTTGCCCAGAATGATGCAGAGCCCAATACGAGCCACGACGCCGTCCAATACGGAGATTACCAGACCCAGCATGGCGTTTCCTACACCGTCGACCACGGAATAGGGCGCGGTCATGGTGCAGATGGACAGCACCCAGACTGCCGCAATGACCATGTATTGGGGAGCCATGGCAATCACGTCTGCTTCGGAGCTGAACAGCCGGAAGATCTGCTTGGGAAACAGCAGGTAGGCGGCGCAGAGCACGGCACAGGAGATCATGCAGATGGCAAGGCACGCACGGTAGCAATGCTTGATCCGGTCCATTTTTCTGGCGCCGAAGCACTGACCAATCATCGTAGCGCTGGCAACGGAGATGGCGCCGACCACAATGTTGACAATGGAATTGAGCTTGTTTCCAATGGAGTCCACCGCCGATGCCGTGACGCCGAATACATTAACCCGGGCGTTGACATACATCATAGAGCAGGTAATCAGCAGCCACTGGGCGATATAGGGAATGCCCAGCTTGCAGATAGGAATCAGACGCTCCCGGCTGGGCTGAAAACTCTGGAGCTTGAAGTCAAAGCCAAAGCGTGCGCGGTTTTTGAAGAGATAAACCAGAGAAATCACAAAGCTGACACCCTGGGCAATGACCGTTGCCAAGGCGGCGCCGGCAGCACGCATATGGAATACCGCCACAAACAGAAGATCCAGCACCAGATTGACCACCGATGCAATGGCAATGAAAATCATGGGCAGCTTACTTTCGCCCATGCCCCGGAGAATAGCACAGACGGCGTTATACCCATAGATAAACACCATGCCGCAGCAGCAGATGATGGTATAGCTCCGAGCGTCTGCCCAGACTGCGTCTGGCGTGTTCATGATGCTGAGAAGCGGATTACAGAACACAATGCCCAGAATGCCGAATACAATGCTGGCAATCAGCTCCGTGGTAAACAGCGTGCCAATGGTGGGCTGAAGATCATGGTCCTTTGCGCCAACCTGCTGGCTGAGCAGAATTTGCGCACCAAAGCCGAAGCCCATGCCGATGCACAAAAACATATTCAGCAGCTGACCGCCAATTCCCACGGCAGATAGTCCCGAGGAACCCACGACCTGACCGACTACCACCATGTCTACCATGCTGTAGATCGCCTGGAGGGCATTGGCAAGGGCAACCGGAATGGCAAAGATCGCAAGCTGCCGAAGCACCGGACCCTGTGTCATATCCTTTGCAATATCATTTTGACTCATATAAACCTCCTATCATTCACCGGACGGTTCCGACTTTGCGGCAAACCGCTGGCGGAACAGTTTTAAATGCTTTTCTGTGGTCAAGAGCAGCCGCTCCTGTTCCTGAGGACTCAGCTCCAGAAAGGCTTCCTGCTCCGCGGACAGCACCGGCAGAACCCGCTGCGCGCAAAATGCCTTTCCTATCTCTGTGATGGCTAGAATTTTTCTGCGCCCCTGGGGCAGCAGCGTGAGATATCCCAATTCCTGTAGACGCTGTACCGCGGAGTGGATGGTCTGCTTGGGATAAAAGGAGTTTTTTTGAATGTCGCTCTGGGTCTGAGGTTGGTCAGCGCTGCAAAGCATCAATAAAATATAATAGGGCACAAAAGAAATACCAGCCTCCAGTGCCGCCTGACGGTAAATATCGTCATAGCCCCGGCAGAGCTGGTTATATCGCCCAAGACGCGATGCCAGTGTGGATTCCATAGACAGCCCTCCTGTTATCAATTTGTCTGATTTCGGACTTTTGGTATTATAAGGCGGAACAATTGGAATGTCAAGTAAAATGATACCCTTGACGGGAACTTTCTTCATCGGGTATGATAAACAAAAACAATTTAGATTGGATGAACCATATGCGATACTATTTTGCTCCCCTGGAGGGAATTACAGACTATGTGTTTCGGACGCTCCATCACCGGTACTTCCCTGGTGTGGACCGGTATTATACCCCCTTCCTCTCCCCTACCGCCGACGGTCCTGCAATTACGAAAAAGGATTTGATGCAGATTTTGCCGGAACACAATAAGGGCTTCGAGCTGGTGCCGCAGCTATTAACCAATCAGCCGGGACCGTTTTTGGCAGCGGCAGAGAAGCTGAAGGAGCTGGGCTATCGGGAGGTGAACCTGAATTTGGGCTGTCCCTCCGGTACTGTAACGGCAAAGGGAAAGGGCTCCGGTTTTTTGGCACATCCGGACAAGCTCCGGGAATTTTTGGACGAGGTATTTGAGAAAACACCGATTACGATCTCCATTAAAACCCGCTTGGGCATGAACAGTCCGGAGGAATTCCAGCCGCTGCTGGAGCTTTATCGGCGCTATCCCATAGGAGAACTGACGGTGCATCCCAGAATTCGGGCGGATTTGTATCGCAGTCCGGTGCGTATGGAGTATTTTGAACAGGCACTGGCAGAGTGCCCGTTTCCGGTGGCACTCAGCGGCGGCGTTGGAGCTGCAGGGGATGCAAAGCGAATCGAAGCGGCATATCCCACCATGTCCGGCATGATGCTGGGCAGAGGTCTGGTGGCAAATCCGGCGCTGGTGCAGCAGCTGAAGGGAACCGGCGGTCCTACCATAGAAGCAATTGAAAGCTTCCATGGCGAGCTCTTTGACGCCACTGCGGCAAAGGTAGGCAGTCCACGGAATACCATGTTTCGCATGAAAGAGGTATGGAGCTATCTCATTTTGCTGTTTGACCGGCGGGAGAAGTACCAAAAGCAGCTGCGAAAAACCACTTCCCTCACCGAATATCACGCCATTACCACGCGGATTTTCCGGGAGCTGCCCCTGCGGCAGGACGCGGAAATCAACGGGCAGCCATAAATAGAACCCCCATGCAGTGACCATCTCTGCACGGGGGTTCTTGGCTATCAGTCTTACGACTGGAGGTAATGAATTGGAAAATCAGATATAGAACAGCTTCTGCGCCTCGCGGGTCAATTCTTCCCGATAGTCGGGATGCGCAATGGCAATCAGGTTCTTCACGCGGTTCTGCACGGTCTGACCGCGCATATGTGCAATGCCGTACTCAGTGACCACAATGTCCACATAGGGACGGGGAATGGTAACCACGGCGCCGGGGGTCAGAATGGGCTTAATCTTGGATTCGCCCTTGTTGGTGGTGGAGTGCATAATCAGAATGCTCCGACCGCCGTTACTATGGGCTGCGCCATAAGCAAAGTCAAATGCGCCGCCCGGACCGGAATACTGACGGGTGCCGATGGACTCGGAGCATACCTGACCGGTGAGGTCGATCTCCATAATGGCGTTGATGGAAACCATGTTGTCGTTCTGCTTGATAATCATGGGATCGGTGACGTAAGAAGCGGGACGAATGATGCAGTCGGGGTTTTCGTGGAGCATGTCAAACAGGTGGCTAGTGCCGCCGGCAAAGCAGAAGATGTGCTTTCCGGGGTTCAGGTTCTTCCGTGCGCCAGTGATAACGCCCTTTTCCACCATGGTGCCCATGAGGTTGGTGAACATTTCGCTGTGGATACCCAGATCCTTCTTGTCCATCAGGTTCCGGGCGCAGGCATTGGGAAGGCTGCCGATGCCCAGCTGAATGGTATCGCCGTCGTGAACCAGCTCGGCAACATACTGACCGATGACGTTGTCGATATCGGAGGAGGGAGCATCCTGAATCTCATAGATGGGATACTCTGCCTCATAGAAGGCGTCTACGTCCTTGATGTTAATGTCCACGCCGCCGTTGATGGTTTTCAGGTTCTTGTTGACCTCCAGAATGATCTTCTTACAGGAAAGGGGATCAATGTCGCGCTCCCACATCTGGGAGAGGTTGACCTGGAAGTTGCCGTTTTCGTCCATGGGGGTGACGGCTGCAATATAGGTGTCCCGGGGATTGGCACCGTTGTACCAAATGGGCTGATCCCGGAGATCGTTGGGAACAAAGGTGCAAGTGCCAAACTCCAGCGGACGCTGCCAGCCCTTGGAGAAGAATGCGGACTGGGTGAGAATATGACCTGCTACATCCTCGTTCTGAAGGAAGCCAAAGTCAGAAGAACGACCCTTGAGTACGGTAACGCCCTCAACCCGGGGAGCAATCGTGTGGAGCTGCTGGCAGAACAGCAGCGGTTCGTTGCAGTCCTTGCCAAAGCAAATGTGGTCCCCGGACTGGATCATGTCCAGGCACTCCTGAAGGGTACGCTTTTTCTCAGCGTACATCTTCTTGTAGTCTTCGTAGGTGTATACCATGAAATATTCCTCATTTCTAATATAAATTCATCGGTTCGATGCATTTCTTGACCATATTGTAGCGTTTTTGCACACCGACGGTAAAGTACAGTTTGCACACTCTTTTTCCTGCTGTGTATACAAATCTGCACTTTTTTCAGCAATCCTGCTGACAACCAGTCTGCAATTTGTTATACTATGCACACCGAGAACGAAAGGAGCCATCTGACCATGCCCAGAGAACCAATCCATAGCAGCATTCATGCCCTGGTTCGGTGCCGCAGCCTACAGGAGCTGCTGGACACGGCACGGCGATCCCTGAAAAGTCCGCTGATTCTGGCGGATCTAACCTATCATGTGCTTGCCATTACCCCGGACAACACCATCGACGACCCCCGGTGGATTCAAATCAATCAGGAGCAGAGTCTGCCCCTGAATATTGTCAACCTGGGGCTGTATCAGTCTGCGCTGCGGTCGGGCAGCCCGATATTGTCCACGGATTCTACGGGTCTTCCCATTGTCCGCTGTGCCGTTGCCCAGGAGGATAAGCTCATTGGCTATTTGCTGTCTCCGGGCTATGGCGGTCCTCCCTCTCAGGAGGAGCTGGATCTTGTGGCGATTCTAAGCGACCTTTGCAGTCTGAAAATGCAGAAGGACCTCCACTATGCCGAGTACCCGGAGGATATGCTGGAGTTTTTCATCTCCGACCTGCTCAACGGCACCATTCGGGAGGAGCAGATGATTCTGGATCGCTGCCGGTTTTTCAAGTGGAACCTGAAAATGCCCTATCGGGTGCTGACAATTCGTACCGGCGGACGAAATGAGGCGGAGGATGGCGGCGATTATCTGGTGCTGGAGAAAAAGCGGCTGGCATTGCAGCGGCAGTTCCCGGATGCCACGGCGTTTCTCTATGGCAGTCAGATTAAGCTGGTGATCCATGTATATGACCAGACCACCCAGGACGCTCTGGTGCTGGGGGATGTGGCGGAGTTTTTACGAAAAAACCGAATGGTGGCGGGAGTCAGTCAGACGGCGTATCATCTGCGCAATCTCTCCGGACGGCACCAGCAGGCGATGAAAGCGCTGCAAATGGGGCTGCTGTTGGAGGGAACCGGTCCGCTGTTTCACTATGACGCCTATTCCATCTATCATTGCCTGGAGCTGTGCGCTCCGCAGGTGAGCCTGCTCCAGCTGTGTCATTCTGCGGTGCTGAAGCTGGAATCCTATGACCGGAAGAACGGCACGGAGCTTATGGGCACCCTGCATGCCTATCTTTCCTGTAATCAGAACATTAGCGAGGCAGCGGCAGCACTGTATATTCACCGAAATACCCTGTCCAAGCGCATTGACCGGATCAATGATCTCATCAGTGTAGACCTTGGGGACGCGGAGACGGTGTTTCATCTGATGTTCTCCTTCCGGATTCTGGAGTATTACGGCGTTACGGTGATGCGGGATTCCTATGACAGCTGGATGGAGAAAGCGCCCAGTCTGCGGCACCCGTAAGGAGGAGAAATAATGGAATGGAACGAGCTTGGCGCTTGGGGAAACCTGATTGATTTTCCACGGGCGAAATGGGATGCACTGTCGGAACAGGTGGAACGTGCCTATGAGAGTACGGAAGTATATCCGCCGCGGGAAAAGCTTTTTGCGGCGCTGAACGCCACACCGCCGG
>CAJKNS010000013.1 GCA_905201305.1 uncultured Eubacteriales bacterium | reverse complement strand
AAGATTGGGGCAGGGGAGCCCCTTGAAGCTCAGCGTAGCGCCATCGGTGCCGCCGCGAATGGGCTGGGTTACCGGCTCAATGCCATAAGCCCGGAAGGCGTCGGCGGCGGTGTGAATCAGATGCATATGGGGCTCGATCTTTTCCCGCATGTTGTAGTAGGAGGAACGAATGTCAACCGAAACAGTGCCGATTCCGTATTTTGCATTGAGAAAATCTGCGGTGACCCGCATCAGTTCTTCCTTCTGATGGAGCTTTTCCAGATTGTGATCCCGGAGAATGTATTTCAGGGTGGCGTCAGTGACGGTGCCCTGCATCTCGTCCAGATGGATGAAGCCCTCATAGTCCTGAGTATGCTCTGGAGTCATAGCCTGAGGCAGCAGGCACTGATATTCTGCGGCAATGGCAGCAGCGTTGACCATCAGGTCCTTGGCGCCGCCGGGATGGACGCCCACACCATGGACGGTAATTCGAGCGGAGGAAGCGTTGAAGTTCTCATACTCCAGCTCGCCAATGGGACCGCCATCTACAGTATACCCAAAATCACAGCCAAATGCAGGCACGTCAAACAAATCCGGTCCTGCGCCGATTTCCTCATCGGTGGTGAACGCAACCTTGACCACGCCGTGGGGGGTGTCGGTGTGAAGCAGCTCCTCTGCCATGGTCATGATTTCGGCGATTCCCGCTTTGTCATCTGCTCCCAGAAGGGTAGTGCCGTCGGTGACAATCAGGTCCTCGCCCACCACCTGACGCAGGCAGTCATAGCCGGAATCCGGGGACATGGAGACGGTGTCACTCAGCCCAATGGTGCCGCCGTCATAATTCTTTACTATCCTCGCCTTGACATTTTTGCCCGATGCGGCGCAGGATGTGTCCATGTGGGCGAGAAAGCCCAGAGTGGGCAGCTTTTTGTCGGTATTGGCAGGAATGGTGCCGAATACCGCGCCGTCTGCCGGGGACATATGGACATCGGTGAGCCCCAGCGCTGTCATTTCCTCCATCAGCTTTTGCGCAAGGTCCTTTTGACCGGGCGTGGAGGGACGGGTGCCGGATGTTTCACTGGATGTGGTTTCTACCGTAATGTAGTGTAAAAATCGATCTAAACAGGTCATAGTCTACACCTCCTAGCGGTATTATACGATAACGAAATGGTGTAGTCAAGGAAATCAGCGGTACCACTGTGATGTGGAAACGCAGCAAAGAAAAGGCAAAATAAAAAACGCCGCCGCAAACTATACGAAGCTCACGGCGGCGTGGTGCGGGTAACAGGACTTGAACCTGCACGGCGATGCCATTGGAACCTAAATCCAACGTGTCTGCCAATTCCACCATACCCGCATATGCCCATATTTTATCACAGCCGATCCTGAAACGCAAGAAAAATCAGAAGGAGAAACCGGTGGAGTGGAGAAAACGCTTTTGAAAAAATATAAAAAAGACTTGACATTGACGTAACGTCATACCCTATACTGTTGTTACAGGCGCCTGAATCAAACACAGGAGGACAGAAGTATGAAGCAATACACCCCAAGTGAGCTGGCAAACCTCACCGGCGTTACCCCGCGGACCATCCGCTATTATGACCAGCGGGGACTGTTGAAGCCCGAAAGCCGCAATGCGGAGGGCTACCGGCTCTATGGCAGCGATGCGCTGCTGCGGATGCAGCGGATTACCATGCTGAAATTTGCAGGCTTTTCCCTGGGCGAAATCCGGGATGCATTGGAAGTAACTAAGCAGGAGAATCTCTGGCAGCTGCTCAGTGACCAAAAGCAGCTGATTACCCAGCGGATTGAGCAGCTGGAGGAGGTCGTGAATTTGCTGGATGAGCTGAGCCAGGCGGATGCCAGCGATCCTGACACGTTGGCGCGCTCCATGCAGCTGGTACGTAAAATCAACCATTCGGGGCGCATGTATCGGGTCTTTCAGCGCAATGGCTCTGCCAATCTCTATCCCTGGGAGTTTGACCGGATGCAGCTGAAGCCGGGGGAGAGAATTCTGGACGCAGGCTGCGGAATCGGCATGATCTGGCGGCACAGCTGGGAGCGAATTCCGGAAAACCTACAGGTGGATTTAATGGATCTCCATGAGAATAACCTGACAAAACTCCAGACCTATTATAGGGAGCGGAAGGACTTGCTGGCGCCCGGCGTGCAGCTTTCGTTCCGGCATGAGAATGTGGAGAGTGCGGCGCTGGATGGCGGTTATGACCAGGTTTTAATGGCTTATCTGGTTCATTCACTGGAGCATGATACGGAAACGGTCGCGAAGCTCAAAACGATACTGCGTCACGGCGGGATTCTCAACGTGGTGGAAAGCGTGGATGTGCAAATGCTGGAGGAAATGGACGCGCTGTATCAGGGCTTTTCCGGAATTGGCTGTCTTGGAAACCGTATTGCAATGAAAAAGGCGCAGCGGGAGGAGCTGGAGCAGATGCTAAACGCCTGCTTCTCGGAAATAGAGTGCCATGTATTCCAGAACGATCTGACCTTTACGGTGGTGGAGGAGCTGTACCGCTATTTGATGGATTCCTACCGGGAACTGGTGCAGGAGCTGGAGAGCTCGGGCACGGACTTTATTGCCTATCTCCGCAAGGTGATGGAGCAGAAGGGAAAGATTGTGCTCCACAGCAAGGTAAGAATGTATCGCTGCAAAAAGGAGGAAGCGTAATGGGAATTCGCATTGCAAATTTGGAGGACACCCCGCAGCTGATGGAGCTGTTTGACGGAAGTTTAAGAAACATGGCGGCGCTTCAGCCGTGGCAGTGGCGGGTGGTGCCCCAGGAGGCGAAGTTTGCTCAGGCGGCTATTCTTGAGCCAAATGGAATGCTCTATGTCTGGGAGGAAGACGGGCGGCTGCTGGGAGTGGTATCGCTGTTTTTAAAGGAACAGGAGGAAAGCGCCATTCGGCTGCCATACCGCTATGCAGATTTGGATACATTATACGTGCGCCCGGAAGCCAGGGACCGCAGTATTGGGACGGCTCTGTATCAAGCTGCGTGTCAATGGGCAAAGAAACAGGGGGCAGACCGAGTGATTCTGATGACCCTGGGAGAGAATCAGGCTGCCAGAGCCTTTTACGCAAAAATGGGGATGCAGGAGCAGCATATTATCCTGACCCAAGCCCTGACATAAGGAAACAGCGCCGCAGGAACCCATTCTTCCTGCGGCGCTGCTCACGTTATAGAAACTGCGCAAATACCGAAGCTCCCACAACCGTGAGAATCCCAGCCACTGCGATGGAAAGACTGCTCATAGCGCCCTCTACCTGACCCATTTCCATGGCTTTCGCCGTACCCACTGCGTGGGAGGAGGTACCGATGGCAATGCCCTTTGCAATGGGATCAGTGATATGGAACAGCCGGCAGACCATGGGCGCGAACATATTTCCCATCAGTCCGGTGATGATAATCACGGCAACGGTCAGCGTGACATAGCCGCCCAGCTCCTCCGATACCCCCATGCCGATGGCAGTGGTGATGGACTTAGGCAGCAGAGTCACATATTCCGCATGGTTCAGTCCGAAGATCAGTCCCATAACCAGCACACACAGCAGCGTGGTCAGAACGCCGGAGGCAATGCCCAAAAGAATCGCCGCTTTATTCTGCTTTAACAGGTCCAGCTTTTCGTAAAGAGGAATGGCAAGGCAGACAGTGGCAGGAGTGAGAAGATAGCTCAAATATTTCGCACCGGAATAATACACCTCATAATCCATGTTGGTGGCAGCCAGCAGGGCGATGGTGAGGAGAATGGAGATCAGAAGGGGATTGAACAGGGGAAATTTCCACTTCTTTTGCAGCAGACAGCCCAGACCGTATGCCACCAGGCTGACAGCAACTCCGAAAAATGCGGAGGATTCCAGAAACGAACTCATGCGTTGCCTCCTTTTTTGCGAATCACCAGCTGAGTGACGTGACCGCTGACCACCATCACCAGAAATGTGGATACCACGGTGATGACCAAATAGGCGATCAGATGGGCTTTTAAAATGTCGAAGGAGGTAATGAGCCCCACGGCGGCGGGGATGAACATCAGCGGCATAATCTCAATGAGAAAAGCCGAAGTTTCCTTGACCTCACTGAGGGGGATCACATGCAGCTGGAGACATCCCAGCATCAGCACCAGACCGTAAATGCTGGCGGGAATGGGCAGAGGAATCAGGCAGTTCAGCAGCTCGCCAATCAGGGAGACTACCAGAATAATGCCGAATTGTTTTACAAATTTCATAAAATGCCTTCTTTTTCGAGGGAAAATACACCCCTGGATTCACAATGTCCATCATTATAGTACCAATCGATACCGGTGTAAATGGGCAGAACCCCGAAATCGGTGGGAAATTTCAAAGACATTTCGGCAAATTGAAAATTTGAATTCAAACCGTTTGGGTTCAAACTGGACACAATAAGTTCATAAAGTGTTCAATGATTTTTAGCACTCTCCTCTTGACAGTGCTAAAAATGGTGTTATAATGGAATCGAAGTTAAGGAAGAGGGTTCCGAGAGGGACCGGGAATCCAAGGGCTTCATTGGATGCCTCACAGAAATGTGGGACGGCAACAAATGTTCGCCTGCGAGAAGATCGTTTCTCCCCCTACAAGCGGACACAGTAAATTGTGTATTGGAGGAATGACTTATGTTGCCTAGCATCTTTGGTGAAAATATGTTTGATGAAATGTTTGACCGCGCGTTTGATATGGACGCCATGTTTGGCGGTAAGAATCCCCTGTATGGCAAGCATGCCAAGAATTTGATGAAGACCGATATCCGTGAGACGGATAATTCCTATGAGCTGGACATTGATCTGCCGGGCTTTAAGAAGGATGAGGTTCAGGTAGAACTGGAGGACGGTTATCTGACCATTCGTGCCCAGAAGGGGCTTGATAAGGACGAAAAGGACGATCAGGGACGGTACATCCGTCAGGAGCGCTATGCTGGCGCCATGAGCCGGAGCTTTTATGTGGGTGACGGCATCACCGTGGACGATATGAAGGCGAAGTTTGAAGACGGTATTCTTCAGATTTCTGTGCCGAAGACCACGGTAGAGGCGTTGCCTAAGAAAAACATCCTTGCAATTGAGTAATTTCTGATACCCCCTAATATGCATTTGCCCCCGCCGGAAGCTTCTCCGACGGGGGCAAAAACGTTATTGGAGCTTACTCTGGCAACGTGCCAGAAACGGCTCGCTTCGAATGATGCAGCGGCGGATGGTTCCGCTGCCGATTTCTCCTGTTTGGTCATAAGCGGTGACGGAAAAGGTGAGCATTTTTCCGTTTACTTCAGTCAGGCAGGCTTCTGCCCGGACCTCCATGCCCACAGGAGAGGGCGCGGAATGCTGGAGTTCCATGGAAACGCCAACGGTGCTCTGTCCGTCCTCCAGTGCGCCGAATCCCGCATTGCAGGTGGCTTCCTCCATCAGCGCCAGCAGAAAGGGGGTGCCAAACACCGGAAGGGAACCGGAGCCGCAGGCGGCGGCTATCTTTTCAGGGGTAACCGTGGTGGAAGCGGTGCCACGGAGTCCGGTTGTGAATGCCATCATCATACCTCCATTGATTGATTTGAGGATAGTATAGGTCCTGAAGGCGGGAAATGCAAGCCCGGATTCAACAGTTGACTTTTTTGCGGGGATGCAGTAAAATAGCAGGGAAATCTGGGAAAGCCTGTATACTGTTTGAGACATAAAATGTCACTCTGCCATTGTCGGCGGAGGGGCATTTTTTTGTTGCCTTTCCATGGCTTTCCCAGTATGGAGGAATCAATTTATGCCCCAAACAGAAGCACAGTCCGTATTTTTCACCGCCGTAACCGCCTGGATTATGGTTTATATTATGACCCTGTACAACACGGTACTGGCGACGGATTCATTTACCAATGCTACATTTCTGATTGCGCTCAAGAGCATGTGGGTGGAGTATATCATCGTCTTTCTGTGCGCATATTTTCTGTCCAGCCGGGCGGCAAAGTTTTTTGCATTTCGGGTGGTAAAGCCGGGAGATCGACCCATTGCGATTATTCTGACCATTCAGGTGTTTACCGTGGTGTGTCAGATGGCATTGGCAAGCATCATTGGGCTGTATCACGGCTATGGCTTTGACGGCAATTGGCTGCCAAACTACCTGATGACCTACTGCCGGAACTTTGTGATGGCGCTTCCGGTACAGCTTTTGATTGCGGGACCCATTGCAAGATGGAGCTTTCGGCGGGTATTCCATCCGGAAGTCCAAACCGCATAATAAACCCCGGACTGATACAAGGCGTACCAGTCCGGTTTACTACGTTGTTATTCCGCAGCCCAGGAAAGCAGGCTGCTCTCCTGATTCTTCGCCAGGTTCCATGCACTGTAAAGGAGCATGGCAGCGTCGCGGCGGGTCAGGGGAGCGGCTGTGTCAGACAGATCCTCCAGTCCTGCATCCCGCATGGAGGAAACCGCCGAAGCAGCCCAGGCGGGCAGGGAATCCTCCTGCGCCAAAACGCTCTGGTCCTCGGACTGGGGCAGGTTCAGCACCCTTGCCAGCATCACCGCAGCTTCTCCCTGACGAATGGGATCGGATGCCTCCATGGCAAGTCCGTTCTCCGTGGGAATTCCGGAGAGGTAGCCGCATTTCAGCGCAGCGCCGACATAGGGCTGGAGCCACAGGGGCATTTCGTCGCCGTCAATAAAGCCGGTTTCCAGCAGCTCCGGCTGCGCCTGGGTCAGTGCCACGCACATTGCGGTAAATTCACCGCGGCTGACCTGCTCCTCCGGCGCAAACAGCAGCTTACCGGCGACAGAGCTGCCGCGATAGATGCCGTTTTCCTTGAGCCACATGGCAGCAAGCTGTGCAGGGTCCCCATCCATGTCCTGATAGGTTTCCTTGTCCGAGGGCTTTAAAATCCGGATGCGTACGGTGGCTTCCTCCGAGACGTTTCCGGCGGTGTCGGTAACGGTGTAGGTAAAGCTGTCTTTGCCTACCTTATTCTCTGTGGGGGTATAGGTGACGGTGCCGTCGTCACTGACTTCTACTGTGCCGCGCTTGGGCTGAGAGACGATGGTAACGGTAAGCTCGTCGTTTTCCGGGTCCTGAATGCTCAGAGGTACGGGTGCGGCAATGTTTTTGTAGGTTTCAAAATCCGAATCCTGGGCAGTGGGGGCTTCGTTTTTTCCGGAGCCGATTTTCAGGGTCATTTGAGCCTCTTCGGTCAGACCGTCAGGGGTGATGGACATACAGGCTACGGCGGCGTCACCGGTGGCGCCGGTCGTCGGAACAAAGGTCAGCTGCTGAGCCTGCTGCCGGGTTAATACATCACCGGCAACGATTTTTCGTGTGCCCAGAAAAACGGAACCCATGGAATCCGAAGGAACGTCTGTAATGACAATGCCCAAGCTGTCCGCCTCCATGGTAAGGTCTTCGGAGGAAAAGCAATAGACCTCTCCCCAGACCACCTGGTCGTCGTTTGCGCTGACGGGAAATGCCAGCACTGAGGCTGCCAGAAGAAGGGATGAAATGGATGCAATGAAATGTTTCATAGTAAAACCTCCAGCGTTATTTGCAGAGGTAGTGTTTGCCGCAGAAGAAAAAATATTCCTGCAGGGCGCAAAAAAACTGCGGAACCGAAGTTCCGCAGTAAAGGATGTCCGTTAAACCGGCAGCCGGAGGTATCGCTGCTGAGAGTCTGGAGATGGATGCAGCCGGACGCTGGAGATAACTCCCATGGCGATATAGAGGGACAGCATGGACGAGCCGCCGTAGCTAAAGAATGGGAGGGTCAGACCAATGACCGGCATAACGCCCAGGCACATGCCGATGTTGATAATAATCTGGAACATCAGGGTGCCGGCAATGCCTACGCAGACCATGCGATAGAAGTAGCTGCCGGAGTGGTTGCCCACATAGAGAATTCTCAGGATAATTGCAACCAGCAGAATAATGCAGATGACACAGCCCACAAAGCCCAGTTCCTCTCCAATGGCGGCAAAGATAAAGTCGGTGTGCTGAGCAGGAACGTTGCCGGACTGGATCTGGGTGCCCTGGAACAAGCCCTGACCGGTGAGTCCGCCGCCGGTAATGGCGTTCAGGGAGCGGGAGGTCTGCCAACGGACGTCGATGCCCAGGGGATCGATGCTCTCGTCAAAGAGCACCATAATGCGCTCCTTCTGGTCCTCACGCACCAGACCGCTGTTCCAAAGAATCGGGACGATGACTGCAAGTCCGGCACCGGCAGCGGCGAACCAGATAAAGCTGAAGCCGCCAGCCAGCGCCATAATCACCAGCGTGAATACATAAATCAGTGCAACACCTGCATCCTTGGAGATGATGACGATGAGTCCCATAAAGATGGCGGAAACCACGCCAATCCGGAATACGCAGGGCAGGGAGTTAATACGCTCCTGATAAATGGTCATGATACGGGCAACAACAATGATGTATATGATTTTACAGTATTCCGCAGGCTGAATCATAAAGGGCATGCCGGGAATGGACAGCCAGCTTCGGTTGCCGGTATCGCCTTCTACGCCCAAGGGATAGAGCATGGCAAGAAACAGCGCGGAGAAAATCACCAGCAGCGTCTGATGCTCCGCAAGAATCTCCATATCGACAAAGGAAATCAGTACATATAAAATCAGACCAAGCACCAGTGCAATGACCTGCTTGGAAACATAGGAGGAAGCGCCATGGTAGTTGGAGGCGCCCTGCCGATCATAACAATGCCGAAGATGGACGCGGCAAGACACAGTCCCAGCAGCACCCAGTCCGTTCGGCTGAAGAATTTTTTTATGGCTCCCAGCATAGTAGACTCCTTTCGGGAGAGTAACAGAATAAACACCACCATTCTAGCATTTTCCCGCGGGGAAGTAAATAAAAACATTTTCCTTTTCCGGGCGGTGTGGTATAATGATGGCAATAGAATGATCATTATCTTGTGGGAGTATCGTCATGGAGTTTTACACAGCATCGGCGCAGGAGACAGAACAGCTCGGTCAGCGCCTTGGACAGCAGCTAAAGCCCGGGGCAGTGATTGCCTATTCCGGGGATTTGGGCGCAGGGAAAACTGCCTTTACCCGTGGGCTCGCCCGTGGATTGGGCATTGAAGACCCCATTACCAGCCCGACCTATACCATTGTCAATGAATATCCCGGGAAAATCCCGCTGTTTCACTTTGATATGTACCGGCTGTCCTCTTCGGAGGACCTGTTTGACATCGGCTGGGAGGATTATCTCACCCGCGGCGGCGTCATAGCCGTGGAGTGGAGCGAGCGGGTGGCGGATGCGCTGGACGAGGTGGAAAACCTTATCAGGATCCACATTCGCCGGGACCCGAACCACGATGATGGACGAGAAATTACCATAGAAGGAGGCGCGCACAATGCGGATCTTAGCCTTTGAGTCCTCTGCCAAGGCGGCGTCGGTGGCACTGATCCAGGACGGTGTCCTGCTGGCAGAGAGCTTTCAGAATAACGGAAAAACCCACTCCGCAACCCTGATGCCCATGGCAAAGCAGGTGCTGGAGGACTGCGGTATCACGGCATCGGACCTGACTGCAGTGGCAGTGGCAAAGGGACCCGGCAGCTTTACCGGTGTGCGCATTGGCGTGGCGGCGGCAAAGGGCTTGGCGTGGGGGGCAGAAAAGCCGGTTTGCGGCGTGAGCACCCTGGAGGCAATGGCAACGCAGATGGCAATGCTGGAGGGCATGATTTGCCCGGTGATGGATGCCCGGAGAAGTCAGGTTTATAACGCGCTGTTTTGGTCGGACGGGAAAAACCTCAAAAGATTGACGCCGGACCGCGCCATTTCTCTGGAGGAACTAAAAAAAGATCTGGAAACCTGCGAAAAAAGCATTTTCCTGGTTGGAGATGGCGCAAATCTGTGCTATAATACTCTATTAGAAGCGGTGCCGCATCTGGTCCTTCCTCCGGCACATCTTATGATGCAGCGGGCGTCCGGTGTGGCGCTGGCGGCGGAAAAGCTGGCGGAGCAGGGAATGCTTCAATCGCCCGGTGAGCTGGAGCCGAATTATCTGCGGCTTTCCCAGGCAGAACGGGAGCGGCTGGAAAAACTCAAACAATCGAAAGGGGATTAAAAAATGGCAGAAGTGCACATTCTGGATCATCCGCTGATTCAGCACAAAGTCTCGATCCTGCGTGACAAAAATACCGGTGTTAAGGAATTTCGTGAGGTGGTTGGTGAGATCGCCGCGCTGATGTGCTACGAAGCAACCCGGGATCTTCCGCTGGAGGATGTAACCATTGAAACACCCATTGCCACCGGCACCTTCAAGCGTCTGGCCGGCAAGAAGCTGGCAATTGTTCCGATTCTCCGGGCAGGATTGGGCATGGTGGATACCATCATCGACCTGATTCCTTCTGCCAAGGTTGGGCATATCGGTCTGTATCGTGACCCCGAGACCCATAACCCCGTGGAGTACTACTGCAAAATGCCCCCCGATATCTCTGAGCGCGAGGTGCTGGTGGTGGATCCCATGCTGGCAACCGGCGGCAGTGCTTCCGCAGCCATCACCTTCCTGAAGGGCTACGGCTGTAAGAACATCAAGCTCATGAACATCATTGGCTGCCCTGAGGGAATCAAGGCGGTAAACGAAGAGCATCCCGATGTGGAGATGTATGTGGCGGCAGTGGACGAAAAGCTCAATGAGAACAAGTACATTGTTCCCGGTCTGGGCGACGCTGGCGATCGTATCTTCGGCACAAAATAATTATTTCATGGACGTGAAAATCCCCGGCTACGTTGGTAGTCGGGGATTTTTGTCGTTATGGGGTATCCGTGGAATCCGGTGAGGGCTCTGACGAGGACTCTTGAGAAGCGGCATCGGGCTCCACAGTGGATTCCACACTGGAATCCAGGGAAGAATCCTCAGGCTGCACCTGCGGCGCAATGGTTTCGGTATCTGTGAGGGAGCTCTCCTGCGTTTGACCGGTGACCTCCAGTACGTCTGCCAAAGACGTATCCTTCACAAAGGTATCCGCACTGTAGAGGTACAGTACATCGGTGACGTTTTCGGTGGTAAGAATTGCGTCCAGACTGTCATAATAATACCGGGGATCGATCATGATGATCTTCTGATAATAGGGCAGCAGGAACTGAACAAAGCTGTTGGCATAGGAATCCTTGAACAGCAGCAGGACCCGCTGGTTATCTGCCGTGGTGCTGATTTCCACCTTGGGATGGTTGCCGCCGAAGAACACGGTATACTTGTCCTTGTTCTTAAGAGCGCTGCTCTGGTAAATAGAGCAAATCCGCTCGGTGCTGTCGGAGTAGGTGACATAATAACGAATCTGACTCTGGGGAATATAGACCTGAACGGTATCCGTGGTCTTGTGGCTGCCGCTTTTGGAGGAAAGCGTGCCTTCAAAGCTGTCAGAGACGGTGTAGATATCATAATTCTCCACTGGGGATGCAATCCCCAATTGACCGGAGCAGGCGGTGAAAGCATAGTAAGCGCCCAGAGAGGTCCAGTGATGGTCGGTCTTGTAATAAATGTACTCCGAAGCATGGGGGCTCAGCGCATCGGCTGCATTCAGAAACTGAACAGAACCGGATAATTGACCGGCAATGTCCGAAATATCCTGAAGCTGATTCCGTACCGGCGCATTTTTCGGAAGCTTATCCGATAGAATCATGGCGGAATCCGGGATCAGAAGCATCCGCATGGAGAGCTCCGAATGGGCTGCGGCAAACTGGTTGATATTGGTGATGGTTCGGGACAGGGCGTCGGAATCCGGCGTTTCCGGAGCAGAGAGCAGATAGTTGTCGTTGCCCAGGAAGATGCCGGAAGCATCCTTTCTGCCCATCATGGTTTCCGCACGCAGCTTAAGGGACATCCATTTGTCACGCCCAAAGAACTGATCGCTGGTGTAATCGGACAGCGCGGAAAAGTAGCTGCCGTCTGCCAGCGTGGTCAGGGAAAATGCGGGCTTCTGGGTCAGATTGCGGTTTTCTGCATCGGAGAAGTCACGATCCTTCACTGCAAGATTGATGATGAAAAACACCAGAAGAATCAGCAGAAATACGCCTGCCAGAATTACATTGTGAAGCCGGCGGCGCTGCTGTGCCCGCTGGAGACGCTGCCGTCGCGGCGACGGTGCCGGTTTTACCGATTCTGCGGTTTCCGGCTGGGCTGCAGCAGCAGACGAGGAGGAGACTGTTTCCGGATTGGTTGTGGTTTCCAAGGTCAAGGTCGGTTCTGCCGGAGCGGTGTGCTCCATGGTAGTTTGTGTATCCATATGGCTCCTCCTTTCATCAGAACTGGACATACAGGAAGGACGAATAGGTTGCGCTCATCATATAGGCAACGCAGAGCACCAGCAGCAGCACGAACAGAGCAACGGAAACATAGGTGAGCTTGCCGCCCTTAAAATAGCAAAGCCGCTGATGAATCCGATGCACCAGAGGACCGCAGCCGATGAATGCAACGATCAGCAGGCGCAGGCTGCCAAAGAAGTAGTAGCGGAAGGTGCCGTCAAACAGTCCCATATGACCGGCGCCGAACATCTGACCATAGTAGTGAATGGCACCCATAAGAGACGGGGAGAAGAACAGAACCCAACCAAAGAATACCAGCAGCACCGTGATGAATATCCGCAGTGCCTTGGGAATTTTGGGGAGAAAGTCCTTGAGTACGAATTTCTCCAGAATGACAAAAATCCCATGATAAACGCCCCAAAGGACAAAGTTCCAGGCGGAACCGTGCCACAGTCCGGTGAGCAGCCAGACAACGGCGAGATTGATGAGCTGACGGTGCTTGGAACAGCGATTACCGCCCAGGGGGATGTAGACATAATCCCGGAACCAGGCGCCAAGGGAAATATGCCACCGCCGCCAGAACTCCGAAATGCTGGTGGACAGATAGGGGTAGTCGAAGTTTTTGGCAAAATCAAAGCCAAAGCACTTGGCAAGACCAATTGCCATATCGGAATAGCCGGAGAAATCAAAATAGAGCTGAAGACTGTAGAGTATCATTCCCAGCCATGCGGTACCGGCAGACATGGCGGAAAGCCCGGAGATGGCGGAGAAGGTAGCGCCAAGATTGTCGGCAATCAGCACCTTTTTGCCCAGTCCCACCAAAAACAAGCTGATGCCTGCGCCGAACTTTGCCGGCGCCATGCTGCGGTCACGGAGCTGCGCAGCCATGTCCTGATACTGGACAATGGGACCGGACGTCACCTTTGGGAAAAAGGTCACATATAGGGTAAAATCCAAAAAGTTCTTCTGTACTTCAGCCCGTCCGCGGTAGACGTCGAACACATAGCTCAGGACCGAGAAGGTGAAGAACGAAATGCCCAGCGGAAGCGGCAGGTCAGGAGCATGCAGCGACAGCCCTGTAATGGAATTGATGGTGGAAATCAGGAAGCCATAGTATTTGAAGAAGCCCAGGACCAGCAGATTGACCACCACGGCGGAGATCATTGCAGTCTTTGCGCCGGTGGTACGCTCCTGCTGCCGATAGGCGTCCAGCTGTAGTCCGGTGACGTAGTTGAAGAGGACGGAAAACGCCATCAATAGCAGATAGGTGGGATTGCCCCAGGCGTAGAATACAAGACTCAGCAGCACCAACGGAATGTTGCGGAAGCGCTTGGGGAACACATAATAGACAATCAGAGAGATGGGGAGAAACGTAAACAAGAACAGAATTGTGTTAAATGTCATACGATAGCCCCCTTACAGTGCGCCAGTAAAGGCTTTACGAACCGGACCAGGATCGGCGGCAACTACCAGAAGTATGTAGTTCCCCTGTACCTCAACTACGGCGTTTTCCAGCATGGCATACTGATCGATGCCATAGCCGTCAAAGCTCTTCTTCTGGGTGTCCAGACGATTCTCAATGGCGGTCTGTACGCTCTGCTGCTGAGAAACATCCTTTAGCTGGACCAGCAGCAGCTCTTCTGCGCCCATATTTGTGGTGGGATAGTAGAGCAGGACGTTTTCGTAGTCGCTGGCACTGAGACCATAGAGCCGCTTGAGGGTCTGATTGTCACCTTCTGCCATAGGGGTAAGGTCAGCCGCGGCAATTACCGCTTCCTTTACATCGGCAAATGGGGTGCTGCTTTCGCGATTGGAGGAAAGCATAAAATACAGGAATACACAAAGCGCTGCCACAAACAGCCATTTGAGTATTTCCAATAGCAAAATTTTGTTGGATTTCATGTGGTTCCCCCGTTTCAGGATGTCGGATCGGTATCCGTATCGGTATTGGTATCGGCTTCCACATTGCTGCTTGTGTCTGCCGCAGTGCCGGCATTGCCGGAATCTTCGGTGCCGTCACCAAGAGAGACGCTATAGACCTCGGTAATCAGATTGGCTGCCCAATGGGGATAGAAATTCTGGTTGACATGGATGCCGTCCGTTTCCCACATATCGGCATATTCTTCGGAGATCTCGGTGTTATCGACATAATAGCACTTTGGCGTCTGCTCACACATGTTCTTGACGGCTTCGTTAAAGCCGTCGATATCATATTGCTGAAAGGCGGCGGAGTGGGCAGGAAGCATGGAGCTGATATAGACGTTGGCGTCAGGCAGCTGGGCATGGATCTGCGCCACCACTTCGCCATAGTCCTTGGCATAGCTTTCACCATCGTGCCAGGTGCCGCAGCAAATGTCGTTGATACCGTAAATCATAAAGATCGTGGACGGATTCAGTGCCACCACCTGGGGCAGCAGCTCCTTTACCTTGGCAATGGTAGCACCCGATGTTGCCAGCACCCGATCATCCGGAAGAAATTGATAGAAGGAGAAGCCCACTGCGCGGGAATCGCCCAGCAGCACATAGTCGTCAAACAGACTCCAAACGGAAATTTCGCCGGATTCCAGCTGCCGCAGCCGTTCATCGCGCAATTCCTGAATCCGCTGGAGCCGCTGCTGCTTCAAAGTAGTGTCAACGGTGTCAGGGTCCTGCGCCTCCAGGCTCTGGAGGTAGGCAACGCCCTGATTGATTGCGGTAGTGTCTTCCGGGGAAGCGGAGCTACCCCCCTTGCCAAGGCGAACCGCAATGATAATCAGCAGAAAAAAAACCACACCTGCGATCAGGGCGGGCAAATATTTTTTGTGGGTCATATCCTCAACTCCTATACAAGAGACAAACCGTGAAATCAGTCTGTTCAAATTATAGTATAATCTCAGCCCCTTGTCCAGAGTAATCCACGAAATTTGACAAAACAATTCGACAAGTTTTTTTCCATTTGAAACAGAAAAATTTTCTCGAAATACAGAACGTATTTCGAGAAAACAAAGGTAGGTTTCCATATAAAAATCAGCACGTGGCTACAGCAGGACTGCTTACGCGGGGGTGCGAGCAGTCGCTTCCCTTCACGGTCAAGTCGGCAGCTCCCGCAAAATGGTGACGGTATGCGCAAGACCCTCTTTTACGGAAAAGGAACTGCGGAATCCAAGGCTTTTCAGCTTCTCACAGTTTAACGACGAATGGTTCATTGGATTAAATGCCAGCAGCTCCTCTTTGGTTGGCTCTTTGTATTCCAGGGGAACATTTCCGATTTGCGAATAGATTTCTGCCATTTTTCGAATGGAACAAACCTCATCTGTTCCAATGTTATACGATTCGGCACTTTTTCCATGTAAAAGCACAAACAAAATGGCTGCTGCGGCATCTACCGTATAGCAGTAGGAGCGTTCCTGCATTCCGCTGCTTTTCAGCACAAGCGGCAGGTGCTTTGCGGCTTTATATGCAAAGTCGGAGGAAACCCGCTGATCTCTAGGGGAGGCAGTGGGACCAAAAATATGACCGGGACGGACAATGACGGTGTCCACGCCGTATTCGGAAGAAAAGGCTTTGCAGAGAAGCTCAGCTGCCTGCTTGGAAACCGGATAGGAGGAGCGAATGGCGTCAATATCAACGGATCCATAGACGCCTTCCACAAAGGGCTCAGCGGTTTCTTTTTTTCCGTATACCTCACTGGAGGAAATATAGAGCACTCTGACCACCTGCTCTTTCTGGGCATACAGGAGGAGATTGGAGATTCCCTGAATATTAGACAGCATAGTTTCCACCGGATTAGCGGTATATTGATCGGGACTGGCTGGGCTTGCACCATGGATGATATAGTCCACAGGAAAATGGAACGATAACGCCTGGGTTGCGTCGTATTGGACGAATTCTACAAAATGGTAGTTCCGATAGGATTCCTCATATTTTGTGCGGCTTCTTGCTGCGACATAAATCGTCAGACCCAGGTCCAGCTGCTCATTTGCAAGGATCAGCAGGTCCACAATAGAGGAACCAATCAAGCCGAAGCCGCCGGTAATGAGGATGCGTTTGTCTTTCAGCGGCGCGAGGGAGAACCCGCCAATGGCGCGCGCTAAATCGGCACGGTATAGGGAGCTGTTTAGCAGATTCATTTTAGCCACACATCATTCTGGGTGTTGAGCAAAGCCTTAAAAATCTCGATGTCCTCAACGGTGGTGATTTTCAGGTTCTTTTCGGAGCCTTTGGAGAAATACGTCCTTTCCCCCAAGGCTTCCATCAGTGAGCAGGAAGCCGCTGTATTGGAAATGCCAAGCTCCTGGGCTTTTAAATGCGCGTTCCATAATACGCCTAAGGGATAGGAATGGGGTGTCTGCGTCCGCTGCAAATTCTCACGCGGAATGGATTGATCCGAATCCTGCTTGTTTTCGGATACAAAGACCACTTCGGTGCAGGGAATGGAAGCGACGGCGGAACCGTATTGTCTCTGTTTTACCAGGTTGTCGGTAATCACATCCTGGCTGACCATCGGACGGTTGCCATCGTGTACAACCACAATATCGTCATCCTTATGATCCGCACGAATTGCTTTTAGACCGTTAAAGATAGATTCCTGCCCGGTAGCGCCTCCGGTGACCACATATTTCAGCTTGGTGATGTTGAACTGCTTGGCGTATGCCCAGAGAATCTGATCCCATCCGGCAAGAATGGACACGCAGATTTCATCAATATTCGGATGCTTTTGAAATGCTTCCAGCGTGTATACGATAATGGGCTTATTATTCACGGAAAGAAACTGCTTGGGAATATCCTGATGGGTTCTGCTGCCGATTCCACCCGCAGTAAGCAACGCAATTGTTGACATTTCGGATCCTCCTTATCTGAATTGATCTTGATATTGTTCCAGTAGTTGTTGTTTGCTGCACCCCAGCTTGAAGAAATCCTGAATCAATTTGGCGCATTGCTTTGCAGCTTCGGGATTGAGGACCACGCCAACCTTTGCATGGAATTGCTCCAATGCTTTCTGGTAATCTGGTTCCTGAAAATTCTCGATATTCTCAATGAGCGCATCGTTGGTTTCCGCCAGGGAAAATGGGTAGGAAGCCATATCGTAGTACATATCCCGGTCATTTTTATAATCGGCAACATCGGTGGCAAAGCGGAATACCGGTCGTTTCATCAACGAAAACTCAAGGTTGACAGAGGAATAGTCTCCGATCAGAATATCAGAGGACGCCATCAGTTCCTGCATGTCCGGGTATACGGTTGCATTCAAAATCTCATCGCTGTACTGAATTTCGGAAAACCGGGTTGCAATGTTGGGATGCAGGTGGACAAGCATCCGGTAGGAATGTCCAAAGCGGGCTTCGCATGCGGCGAGGACCCGCTTAAAATCCAGGGAATAGGCGCGGAAGCTTTCGTCGTTTCGGAACGTTGGCGCATAGAGCACGTAGTGGAAGCGGTGGTCTACACCGAAGAAATCATCCACCTTTTCCTTGATTGCGCTCTGATCTTTTTGCAGCAAAATATCATAGCGCGGATAACCAAACTCCAGTACAGGGCCGCTATACCAAAAGGATTTGTGGTAAAGCTCGGTCATAAATCGGTCACTGGAGATCATCAGGTCCGTATGCGCGGCATCCTTGATGGATAAGTTGACATAATCCTGTGTCAGCTTATCCGCTGCGTCTTTCTCACACTTTTTTCCGGCTCCGCCGCCATGGTAGGTTTGGATATAGAGCTGTTTTTTCTTTTTAAACTTAAAGATCTTGCGGCAATTATCCACCCATACTGCGGCTGTGGACAATTGATAAACCCAGTCCAGCGACATGATCTTACAGGGCTGGATTTCCGGCGGCAGCGTTTTTGCTTCAGCATCGTCTTTGACCATCCACACCATTTGATAGGCGCCGCTGGACCGCAGCTCTTCTGCAATATACTTGAGATTATCGGAATAGCCGCGCCCGGAATAGGAGCAGAATACGATTTTTTTTCGATCAATTGGACAGAGCTTGCAGGCATACCAGGTCAGGCATCTTAGAACTCTGTACGCAAACGAACCAGTGTTCATGGTGAACTCTCCCTTATTGGTGGTCAGCGCATGCGGTGAAGCAGGGTAAACATTGCATGCAAAAGGCGAAAACGCCGATGCTCCAGGAGCCGAAGGACAAGCAGCTTTTTCCTGCCGAGCCTGGGGAGCAGCGGATTTTTTCGATAGTCAGGATCTGTGCGCGCTGCATAGTCAAGG